>NZ_JBEXLC010000013.1:0-85754 GCF_040609795.1 Nocardia sp. NPDC004604 | reverse complement strand
CATTTCGATATCCAGCGGCATCGCGAACACCGGGTCGGTGAAGCCGTCGCCCGCACCGATCTCGATCGCGTAGACCTGCACTGCCTGGATCAGCGCCTCGACGCCGAGCGAGCCGGGCATCACCGGGTCGCGATAGAAGTGGCATTCGAAATACCAGTCATCGTGGTCGATTCGGCGCAGGCCGCGCAGATAACCCTGCCCGTGCGTGCCGCCGTCGTCGACGATGTCGACCTCGTCGATCAGCCGCAGATGTCCATCGGCCAGGCGCAGGCCGGGGCGGGTGAACCAGCTGTCCGCGGAGCACACCGCCAGCGTGCGCACCCGGCCCGGCGCGAGTTCGCCCTGCTGATCCAGCCAGGGCGCCACGTATTTGGCATTGTCCAGGCCGATCTGATTGCTCAGGGCCTCGGCGGTGTGATAGCCGAACATGGACTCGCCGTGGTAGAACAGCTCGCCGTCGGCGAAGAGCTCGTAGCGGAATTTCTGCAGCGAGGTACCCGGCATGATCTGGTTGAACAGCATCGTCGTGTGCTGGCGAATGGTCTTGCCGCGCAGGTCGATCTGCTTGACGACGGTCGCCTTACCGTCCAGGTTGCGGATATTGAGTTCCTGATCGGGCGTCGCCAGGCTGGCGCCGAGATAGTAGCCGAGCAGGATGGCGGCCTGCAGCGAGGACTCCATGTAGACACAGTTCGGCATGCCGGGGAAGGCGTTCTCGTGGAAGTACCAGGCCTCCGGCGGGCAGTCGTATTCGGTCTCCATGGTGGCCCCGGCCGCGAGTTCACCGCGCACACCGCCGAATTTCATGATGCGGTCGACGAATCGGAAGTCGCCGTTGGGGATATAGGGCGCCTTGCGGTCGGCATAGATCTCGAACTCCGGGCCCATGGCGGTCGCCAGATCGCCCTTGGCGGCATGCGCCAGATGCAGTTCGTTGATGAAGGCCGGTTCGCCCGCCGCATTGCGGCGGCCCAGAAATGCTGGCACGCCGCCGGTTTCGGGTCGGTACGGGGTGCCGGGCTTCTCCCGGACCTGAACGCCGAAGTTGCGCATGCTGATCATCGGCTTATCGCCGTCGTAGACGATGATGTCGGCGATGATCGTCGGACGCGGCAGCATGGTGATCTCGGTGATCTCCACGTGGTAGCGGATGCTGCGCTGTTTCGGGGTGATCTGGCCGCGCACCTTCACCTGGGTCTTCAGCCCCGGCACCGACTGGAATTCGGCATCGGGCAGGACCAGGTGCAGGCCCAGGTACAGCGCATAGGTCTGCAGCAACTGCACCCCGCCCTCGGCGACCAGAGATCCGGCCAGTACCGGGTCACCGGTGAAGTGGCATTTGAAGTACCAGCCCTCGGGGTCCAGGTGTTTGACCGCGGTCAACTCACCCAGGGCGCGCGGGCCACCGAGCCGGTCGATCGCGGTGATCTCGTCGATCATCCGCAGCATCCGATCCGGCAGGCGCAGTGAGCGATTCGAGCCGTCCGCGGTCTGGTCCCAGGCCGGACCGAAGACCTCGGCCGGATGTCCGGCGGCGAGCAGTTCGAGATCCGCTGCAGTCAAGGCGGTCCGGTCGGTGCGCGCGAGCGGCTTGAACCAGGTCTTGGTCATCGACTCGCGGCGCTTGCGATCGGCGGCATTGAAGACCACGCCGAGGGAATCCTCGAGTTCGGCGGCAGAGAAGAAGCCCGCGCAGGCATCGAGCAGCTCCAGGATGAGCACATCGTCGGCGAAGCACCGGTAGTTGAAGAAGAACAGCAGACTGTCGCCGTTCCAGACGAAACGGTCGATCTTGATCTCGTAGCGCAGGGTCTGGCCCTCGCGGGGCAGGCCGCCGTGGAAGACCAATTCGCTGTCGAGCAGCCGGTAGACCTTCTGACCCTTATTGCGGAAGTCGATGCCGAGATAGCTGACCAGCAGCAGGTCGCACTGCCCGGCCTCGATGGTGACCGCGCACGGCACCAGTCCGTCCACCGAGTACCAGGCACCCTTCGGCACATCGTATTCGGTGGTTATCGCCGACGGCACGTATTCACCGGTGGTGGCCCGCAATTCGGTGACCCGGGTGACGAAGTGGTACGGCGGCTCGGGCAGTCGCACCCGCACCGGGTAGGTATCGATCTCGGCGAAGTCCGGGCCGAAGACATTGGCCACCTTGCCGTTCGCGAATTCCAGCAGGGCTGCCTCATCCCAGACCACCGCACGCTCCGATTGCGATGCGGCGGAGGGGAATTCGCTCGGCGGGGGTGGGAAGCCGCGTCCCGCCTCCAAATCGTCCAGGCTGCGCTGCACCAGGGCGCCGTGGACGCGCAGGAAGGACCGGTGCGCCAGCGAGACGCTATGGCTCATCGGACGCAGCACCAGGGCGCGGGCGGTGTCGAGCGGATCGGCGACGCGGGCGATCGGCGTGGCGGCCGGGGCACCGAGCGGAACTGGTTGCGGTGCGGGCTGTTCGGCGGCAGCGCGACGGGGCAGGTACACGAACGGCTCTCCCTCGATGATGATCAGATCCGGATCCACGATGGGGACCGCGGGGATGACGGTGATCGGATCCACCGTCCGGTGCGCCGCCGCCCGCTTCGCCGCCGCCAGGATCGGGGCGGTTCGCGCGGCGACTCGGTCGACCACCGATTCCCCTCCGCAGGTCACCGCGATGCGGTACTCGGGCTGGGCGGCGACGCCTTCGGGGGCCGGAAACAGCAGGTCGAGGCGTACGGCGACGCCGTGGCTGACCAGCCTGGCCAGCGCCTGTCCCAGCGCGACGCCGCTCGGGATGCCGCGCCGGTCGGCGGCGACGGCGATATGGTCGCGGCCGGTGAGTGTTTCGCCGATCCAGCGGGTGCAGCTGGCGGCGGGGCCGACCTCGACGAACACCCGGAAGCCGCGGTCGTAGGCGTTGTTCACCAGTCTGACGAAGTCGACTGTGCTGCAGAGTGTTTCGGCGATCCGATCGGCGATGACCGCGCGGTCGGACGGATCGACCCGGTCGTAGTCGTAGCTGGACAGCAGTTCCAGGCCCACAGCCGGATGCCCCAGCGGGTGGTTGTTGAGTCCGGCAAAGGCCGCACGTTCGGATTCGACTGCGGCACAGTGCATAACGTGGTTCGCAGGCGCCTTGGCGGATTTGCAGCCGAGTCGGGTGATGAGTTCCCGCACCGCGGCTGGACTGCCCGCGACCACGACCTCACCCGGGGTATTCACATGGGTCAGGTACACCCGGTCCAGGTCGGTCATCGCCGCACGCACCGCATCGGCCGGGGCCAGTAGCACCTGAGTGGTCCAGACCTCGCGGTCGGCCAGCGCATCCGGCAGCCCCCACCGCTTGCGGATCAGCCGTTTCGGGCCGCGCAACTGGTCGACGAACAGCGGCGAGTTCCGCAGCGGAGCGTCATCGCGCACCGCCGCATCCCAGACGTCCATCGCGAAGAGCATGCTGCTCTCCCCCAGGCTGTAGCCGAGGCCACCGTCGACCCGGATGCCGAGCGACTCTCGCAGCAGTCGCGTCGACAACACGGCGGCATTCGTGCCGATGGCCAGCATGGTGGGAATCGACTCGATGAGTTCGCCCTCGTGTCGCATCAGCGCGGTCCGATCGATCCCGCGCGGCGCACTCGGATACAGCGCCGAATGCTTGTACTCGGCCCACGGCTGCTCCGACTCCCGCTCGAAGGCCGCGAGCAGCGACGGGAACAGCGAGAACAGTTCGCGTCCGGCTCCGGGGTAGGCGGCGAACGCGCCCGGATAGACGAAGGCGACCCGGGCGTCCGGTCCCACCGGCCGCGCGGTGCAGAAGCTGCCCGCCGGGGTGGCCCAATCCCCGCCTGCCGCAATGGTTTCCGGCAGATATCGCGCTGCGGCCTGCAGTTCCTTGCGCAGCTTGATGCCATCGGCGGCGACCACGACCGCGGTGTAGGTCCCGGACCGCGGTGCGGCCACATATTCCCGCGCCAGCTCCACCGGATCCCGGCCCGCATCCAGCGCATCGAGGCAGGCTTCGGCCCGCGCGGCCAGCTCCGTGCCGGTATCACCGTGCAGCGGGATAAGCAGCGGTCCACCGCCGCCCACCCAGTCCGCGACCGGCACCGACCCATTGATACCCGACGCCGAGTCACCCGAGGTCTGCTCCTCGGAATGCGGCAAGGCGGCGGGGGCCGCGGACAGCAGGATATGGGCGGTGCTCGCGCCGCTGATCGCGTGCACCGCGGCGATCCGGCGGCGGTCGCGGGCCATGGCGAGCCAGGTGGCCGGGGCGTCCAGCAGGTGCAGGGCGGAGTCATCGAGTTCCGCCATGTCAGCGGCGATCCGGCGCAGAGTCCCGGGGGCCGGAGGCAGTTCGCGGTGGCGCAGGGCCAGGGCGGCGCTGACGACGCCCGCGAGCACTCCGGCCTGCTGTGCGTCGCCGGTCAGGGCGACGTGATTGCCGAGGGCGCAGCTCGCGATGTCGCCTTCTCGGGCCGGGAAGATTTCGGACAGCGCGGTCAGGTCGGGGCCGGATACCGCACCGGCGAGTTCCAGGTAGCCGACCTCATCCGGTGTGACACCGATTGCCGCATAGCTCTTTTCGAGCTCGTCGCGCAGCTCGTCCCGGTCGCCGCGGTGCACGGTGATGTTGTCGATGGTGACCGGATCGGTGCCGTCGGAGCGGCGCAGCACCAGGGCGGCGGCGCCGTCGCCGAGATCCGGTCGGTCGCCATCGGCGAGGACGCTGCGGACCAGCGTATTCTCCACTCCGGCCGCGAGTTCCACACCACCCACGAGCACCGCTTCGACACTCGGGTCGAGCAGCAGCAATCCGGCCACCTCGAGGGCGCGGGCGCCGCCGGTGGCGTCGGCCGAGATGGTGAAGACCGGGCCGGTCAGGTTGTGTGCGGAGGCGATCCGGCTGGCCATGATATTGCCGATATAGCTGAGCACCTCATTGGCGCCGATCCGATCGTGCACACCGGCCCGGACCGCGGCCTCCAACCGGTCCAGCTCGTCCGGCCCGAGTTCGACACCGGCCCTGGCACATTCGGCCCGCACCTGGGTGCCGATATCGAAGCGAGCGCGATGGGCGTGCGAGCGCGGCTCCATTTCCATGGCCACCACCACCGCCACCCGGCGCCCGGCCTGCTCCCGCCCCCTGCCGGTCAGCCCGGCCTCGGCAAGGGCCTCCTCGGCGGCCTGGAAGAACAGCAGATGTTGCGGATTCATCTGCGCGAGTTCGGCGGGTGGCAGTCGATAGGCGCGGATATCCACCTCGACGCTGTCGACATAGCCTGCGGCCCGCTCGTCGGTGAGTTCGGCGATCCCCACCTGTTCCGTGCCGTACCAACGACCTTCGGGCCGCTGCACCAGCGCGGGTTGTCCGGACCGGATGGTCCGCCGCAGGGCGTCCGTCCCGGCCAGCGCCCCGATCCGAATTCCCATTCCGGACACCGACATTCGAGGCAGCTCGACACCGCTTGCGGCATCCGGAGCGTCGATCGGAACCGGCGCACCGACATTCGACTCGGGCGGCGAGACCAGCACGAGGTGGGCATTGGTGCCGCCGAAGCCGAAGGCCGAGACACCAGCGCGGCGCTGCGCCGAATCGCGCTGCGGCCAGGGCTGATTGATGGTGACGATGCGGTCGGCAACGGACTGGGCGCCGGTCGGGCGGATCGCGTCGCCGACACCCGGCGTTGCGGGGATGACCCCGTGGCGCATGGCCAGCATCGCCTTGATGAGGCTGGTGAAGCCCGCAACCGTGAGCAGGTGGCCGACATTGCCCTTCACGGAACCGAGCAAAGGCACATTCGCGCCGAAGAATTCGGCGAGTCCGCGCAGTTCGATCGGATCACCGACGGGAGTTCCGGTGGCATGACATTCGATGTAGTCGACGGCCGCCGGATCGACGCCGCCGTCGTAGGCCCGGCGGTAGGCGGCCAACTGGCCGTTGATATTCGGGGCCAGCAGGTGAGCGCCGGAACCGTCGTTGCCGAGACCGATGGACTCGACCACCGCATAGATGGTGTCGCCGTCACGCTGGGCATCGGCCAGACGCTTGAGCACCACCACACCGGCGCCCTGGCCGGTGACGATGCCGCTGGAATCGGAGCGGAACGGCTGACTGACACCGTTCTCGGGGAAGGCACGCAGATCCGAGAAGCACAGGTGGATGAGCAGCGGATCCGGCGCGCACACCGCACCGGCCAGCAGCACATCGGCCGCGCCGGTGGCCAGATAGTCGCGGGCCAGCCCGATGCTGTAGAGCGCCGACGAGCACGCCGCGTCCAGCGCCAGCCGCGGCCCGCCAAGACCGAAGGCATCGCCGACCACGGTGGTCGGCAGGCCCGATGGCCACAGCGATTCGACCGGAACCTCCGGCTCCCACCGACGGACTCCGTTGTCCGGCAGTGGAAGTCCGGCGGCCCGCAGACCCTCGGCGACCGCGCGTCGGGTCAGCGGCACGCACAGGTCAACGGAGCGTTCGGTCGGGAAGGAGTAGTTGCCGAGTACCAGGCCGGTGCGGGCGAGCACCGCATCGTCCTCGGCGATACCGGCATCGGCCAATGCCTGCCGGACCACGTACAACGGCCAGCGCACCACCCGCCCCAACCCATCGATCCGCTCGGCCGGAACCCGCAGGCCGGTCGTGTCGATCGCCGGTTCGGTGACGAAACCGCCTCGGGTGGCAGTGATTTGGTGCTCCGGATCACCCCAGCCGCCGATGGTGGCCGGGTCGATTCCGAAGACGTCCGCGCCGCCCTCGGTGCGCAGATCCGCGCCGTCGAGCAATCGGTCCCAGAATTGCCGTGGGGTGTGCGCACCGGGTAGCAGGCAGCCGATTCCGACGATCGCTACCGGCACGCGCGCCGCGCCGCTGTCCGTGTCTGACATGTCCTCACACAGTCCGATCCGTGTCGTCCGTCGTGAATTTCGCACCGAGTGCCTCGCTGATCACCAGCTCCACCGCACCGAAGCGCAGCAGCACCCGTCCGGTCGCGCTGACCGCGGTGACCGTGCCGGTGGCCGTGGCCCCGCGGCTGATCAGCGGATCCACCACAATGTGGAACTCGACATCGCTGGGCACCGCGTCGTGCACCTCGATTGCGCCGACCGCGGTCGGCAGGCTGTTGTGGCCCGTTGTGCGGTGCACCTGGACCAGCGCGGCCTGCAGCAGCAGATCGGCGAGCACCGGGCTGTAGTCCTCGGCCGCGAACGCACCGCCGAGCAGCGTGCGGTCGGCCAGGCGGCAGGTGAGCACCAGACGCCCGTCCTCGGCCTGCACCGCAGCGGTGATGCCGCGCAGCGCGGGGCCGTGGAACAGCGTGCCGTCGGTGTATACCGAAACCGGATGTGCCGCAGCAATATCCGGCAGCCCGGTCAGGGTCTCGGGCGCGAGGTCATCGTCGACCACACTCGTCCGGAACCGTGGCCTGCCGTCGGAGTCGGTCACCAGTACCGCGGTCGCCACGGCGCCCGGGGTGTAGGTGAGCCGCAGTTCCGTCGGACCGGCAGCGTCGAGGACTACGCCCTTGAGCACCGAGAACCCGGTCAGCCGCCGCACGGTCCGTCCGGTGATCCGCTGGGCGGTTCCGAGGATCGTGCCGATCGCGGCCGTCGCGGGCAGCACCGGAATTCCGCCCACCGCATGGTCGGCCAGCACCGGATCCTGCGCGGCCCCGGTGAGATCGCGGCGCACCACCGTCGGCTCGGCCGACAGCGCCCGCGGCGGCGCGGCCGACAGCGGCGCATTCGGCCCGACCACGCACACCACATCCGCGGACCGTGCGGTGCGGAACTGTTCGGTGAAGAACTCCACGCCGGTGCGCAATGGGATCAGCGTGACCCCGCGCTCGGTGAACATCCGCTCCAACTCCGGTGTCACCATGCCGCCCGCCCAGGCGCCCCAGTTCACCGAGGTGACCCGGCTGCCGGGCAGCCGCCGCCGCAGCGTAGCGGCCACCCGGTTCAGCGCCTCATTGGCACTGGCATAGCTGGACTGACCGCGATTGCCGAAGAATCCGGCGATCGAGGAGAACAGCACCACATGCCGCAGCCGCTCGGTGTCGAGGGCCGCCAGGGTGGATGCCAGACCGGTCAGCTTGGTCGCCAGCACCGGCGCGACATCCGCACGGCGCTGATCGGTGATCGCCTTATCGGCGAGCACTCCCGCACCGTGCACCAGGCCGGTGATCCGATCCCGGTACGGTGCCAGTGTCGCCGCGGTCGCCTCGGCGTCGGTGACATCGACGGCGAGGTATTCCGCGGTGGCGCCGGCGGCGTGAATCGCGGCCAGGGTGGCCCGGATCTCGCGGCCCGCGACCAGGCCGCGGAAGGTCCGTTCGACCTCGCGTGGCGTCGGCTTGGCGCCGCCCGCGCGCAGATCGGCGACGATCGCGCCCTTCAGCTGCGCCTCGGAAACTCCGGTGGCCCAAGCGGGTTCGGGCTCAAGTGGGCTGCGCCCGAGCAGCAACAGCCCACAACGGTACTGTTCGGCGAGTCCGATCGCGCACGCCGCGGTGACGCCGCGTCCGCCGCCGGTGACCACCAGCAGATCCGCGACGTTCGGCTCCGGCACCGAATCACCCTGCGGCAGTAGCGGATCGGTGCCGTCATCGGTGGACGCGCGCAGCGTCCGACGGGTGCCGTCGACGGCGATGCCGACCTCGGCGGTGCCGGTATCGGCATCGGCGAGTTCGTCGAGCACCCGGGCCACCGCCTGCTCCACCGCCAGTTCCGGACTCAGGTCCAGTGCCCGGCAGAACAGCGAGGATGCCTCGATCGCAAGGGTTTTCACCAGCCCCGGCAGTCCGCCGAGCAGTCCGGCGGCGTCGACCGTGCCGGACAGGCCGAGCAGGCCGTCGACACGGCTGACCGTGAGGAAGGCCGCGCGGCCGCGCGCCGCCGCCTGTTCCAGGGTGCGCTGGGTCGTATGCGCCAGCTCCAGCGCATCTTCCAACGCCGCAATGGAACTCGACCATCGGGCCGGCGCCTCCGGGGCGAGGAAAACGACCAGGTCCAGCCGATCGTCCGGGCCGAGGTCGGCACCGGTGACGACCGACCAGCCCGCCGCCGCGAGGGCGGCGGCGAGCGGTTCGGCCAGCGCGCTGCCGCCACCGGCGATCAGCGCGACAGGCTCGGCTGCGAAGGCCCCGACCAGCGGGGCGACGGCAGGCAGCTCGGAAAGGCGCGCCTGCATCCGCGAGATGCGGGACGCGCCATCAGCTTTTGGGTGCACCACCTCCGCCGCACGCACCGCGCCGGAGCCGCCGATCGCGACGCTGATGAAGGCGATGATCCCGCCCAGTGTGCGCAACTCGCCCATCTGCTCCGGACCCGCCTGCGGGCTGTCCGGGAACCGCTCCTGCAGTGCGCCCATGATTTCGACCCGCTTGATCGAGTCGATACCCAGATCGGCCTCGACATCCATGGATACGTCCAGCATGTCCGCCGGGTAGCCGGTCTTCTCGGCGACGATCGACAGCAACGCGTCCTGCACCACCTCGGTGGCGTCACCGGTGACCGGGGTCTCGGTCGGGGCGCTGACCGCCGGTCCGGCGGTCGCGACCGGAGCCGGTTGCGCTACAACCGCTTCCGCGATGGGCTGCGGTGCCGCGGACCGAGCTGGCGGCGCCGGCGCGTATGCCGGAGCCGACACCGGAGCGTAGGCGGGGGCGGCCGTCAGTTCCGCCTGCGCCGCCAGCTCGGTCCGCGGCAGCCGCTCGACCGGGCGGCGGATGGCCGGAGCGTCGATGCTCTGACCCGCCTCCAGGTACGCGAAGCCGAGCAGCACCTCACTGGCCTGGCTGTGCGCATGTCCGATGGCCACGCTGTGGTCGCTGACCGAGGCCAGTCCGGCGATGGTGCGGTCGTCCAGGGTGCCCTGGCGCGAGTCGTATTCCAGAATGCCGCTGAGCCTTTCGGCCACCCGCAGCTGGCTGCTCAGGTATTCCCGGTGCAGCGCCAGGTGATCACCGGCCAGATCGCCCTGGCCACCGGCGGCCGCGAGGGCGGGCGGGGCGGCGGGCGCCGCAGCGACATTGCCGTTGCCGTTGCCATTGCCGTTCCCATTGGCAGGGGCGGGCTGCGGTACGCGATATCCGTTCTCGAGAGCGTCGCGGTAGGAACTGCGCCGCTCCTCCGAGACATAGTTGATGCCGTTCAAGGGGATCCTCATTCCTTTGCTTTCGACTACTTCGGATTCCTCGGCGCTGTACCGGTTCAGACCGGTCAGCGGCAGTCCCAGCACCGCGAGCCGCGCCGCGAGCTGCTTGAGCGCGCGGTCGCCGTCGGCGCCCGCGTCGGCGGCGAGCACCACCGCGTCCGGCAGATCGGCCAGGATCTTGCGCACCAGGCCGGAGAGCACCGACTTGGGGCCGAATTCGACGAAGACCCGGTAACCCGCGTCGTACATCTGCCGGATCCGCGGGGCGAAGCCGACAGGCTGGGACAGCTGCTCCACCAGCACATTCCGGTTCGCCGCCAGATCGGCGCCGTATTCGGCGCCCGCGGCGTCGGCGAATACCTCGAGGGCGGGCTTGCCGATCGTCTCCTCGGCCACGGCCGCCCGGAACGCGTCCACCGCATGTGCCACATAGGAGGTGTGGAAGGCGGCGGCCACCGGCAGCAGCTGGGCGTGCAGGCCCTGCTCCTGTGCGGCCGCGGCGAATTCCCGCACCGCCTCGGTACCACCGCCGACGACGGTCTGCTCCGGCGCATTGAGGTTGCACACCACCACATCCGGGTGCGCCGCCAGCAATTCGGTCAGCGCGTCCGGACCGCAGCGCAGCGCCGCCATGGTGCCCCGATCGGCCGCGCCCTCGGGCAGTGTCGCCATGGCGGTGCCGCGGGCCCGGGCCAACCGGTAGAACGTGTCGTCATCGAAGGCCCCGGCCGCCCACAGCGCGGTGAGCTCACCGAAGCTGTGGCCGAGCGCGCCGTCGGGTACGAAGCCCAGTTCGTCCAGGAAGCGGTACTGTCCGGCGGCCAGCGCGCCGATGGCAGGCTGTGCGAAATCGGTGCGGCGCAAGGCTTCTTCCTGGGCCGCGGCGTCCTCCGGGGTGAACGCGGGCGGCGGGAAGATGGCCCGGCTCAGCGGATCGGCGGGATCGGAATGCTTACTCGCGGCATCGAATGCGGCACGGATCGGCGGCACCGCTACGGCGGTCTGCGCGCCCATGCCGACGTACTGGCTGCCCTGTCCGGCGAACAGCGCGCCGATCCTGCCGGGCACCCCTGCCGCGCACCGGTAGTAGGCACCACCCGGCACCTCGAACGCGTCGACCGACTGCTGCGCGCGCAGCCGTTCGACGGCCTTGTCCCGCAACGCCGTCAGCTCGTCATCGGACTGTGCGACCACCGCCAGGCGGGCGTGCCCCTGCGGAATCGCCGTATCCAGTTCGACACCGCGCGGGCGCTCTTCGATCGCCGCGAGCAATTCCGCCGGCGTCGCGGCGTGCCACGCGCATACGCGGTAATCCCGGTGCAGCGCACGGGCATCGGCGCCGGACGGATCGTATTCCTCCAGCACGCAATGGAAGTTCGTGCCGCCGAAGCCGAAGGACGAACTGGCCGCCCGCCGCTTCTCCCGGCCCGGCTCCAGCACCCACGGCCGGGTCACCGAATTCACGTAGAATGGTGAGTTCGGGAAGTCCACCGCCTCCTTGGGCTGCTCCACATTGATGGTCGGCGGCAGCACCTTCTGGTGCAGCGCCAGCGACAGCTTGATCAGCCCGGCCGCGCCCGCCGCCGCCTTGGTGTGTCCGATCTGCGACTTGACGCTGCCCACCGCGCAGAACTGCTTCTCATCGCTCGCCTCGACGAAAACCTCACGCAGCGCGGACAATTCGGTGTAGTCACCGACCGCGGTGCCGGTGCCGTGGCATTCCAGCAGTCCGATCTGCTCGGGCCCGAATCCGGCATCGGTGTAGGCCCGGCGCAACGCCAGCTGCTGCCCCTCCTTGCGCGGGGCGTAGATGCTCTTGAACCGCCCGTCGCTGGAGGTGCCGATGCCGCGCAACACCGCGTAGATGCGGTCGCCGTCGCGCTCGGCGTCGGCGAGGCGTTTGAGTGCCAGCATGCCCATGCCCTCGCCGATCATGGTGCCGTCGGAATTCTCGTCGAACGGCCGGATGATTCCGCTCTTGGACAGCGCGGGCGTCTTGCTGAAGCACAGGTACATCAGGATGGTGTTCTCGGCATCGCAGCCACCGCTGATCATCAGATCGGCCCGGCCGGACACCAGTTCGGCCGCCGCCATGTGGACCGCCGCAAGCGAACTGGCGCAGGCGGCGTCGATGGTGCAGTTGGTGCCGCCCAGATCGAACCGGTTGGCAATGCGCCCCGACACCACATTGCCGAGCATGCCCGGGAAGGAGTTCTCCTCCCAGGGCGCGAAGGCCTTGACGAATTTGGCCGCGATCTCCTCGGCATCCTGATCGCTCAGGCCACAGCTGCGCACAACTTCTTTGAGCACTGGGGTCTGCAGGCGAGTGGCCAGCGGCTGGGTCAGCGAGTTGGCGCCGGTGATGCCGAGAATGACGCCGGTGCGGCTCGGGTCGTACCAGGACGAATCGGGTGCGCCCGCATCCGCGAGGGTCTGCTTGGCCACCACGAGGCTCAGCAGCTGCAATACGTCGGTGACCTCTAGGATGTTCGGTGGCAGGCCGAACTCCATCGGATTGAAGTCGACGGTGGGCAGGAAGCCGCCGCGCTTGGCGTAGGTCTTATCCGGCGCGCTGGGGTCCGGATCGTAGTAATCCTCGATCTTCCAATGGGTTTCGGGTACGTCCTCGATGCAGTCCGCGGCCGCGACGATATTCGACCAGTATTCGGTCAGATCCGCCGAACGCGGAAACAGCGCGCCGAGACCGACGATCGCGATGGGCGTATCGCCGAGCCGGGTACCAGGCGCGGGCGAGAGCGTTGTCTGTGATTGCATGGGGCACTGCTCCTCGACGGCGTAAAACGCAGCGGCGGTGGATGATTCGCGACACTCAGGCCGCGAGCCGGTCCTTCTCGACAACGATGTACTTGGCCAGTTCGGCGATGGTCGGGTGGTACCAGAGCGCGGTGGTCTCCAGCTCGAACCCCAACCAGGACTCCAGCTCACCCGCGAGCACCAGCGCCTCGGTGGAGTCGAGGCCGAAGCTGTCGAAGAAGTCGTCCACCGAAACTTCTGCCGGCTCGACGGACAGCTTGTAGGCGATCTTCTCCCGCAGCCAGTTCTCCACTTCCTCGACGGAAAGCGATGCGGTGGTGGCCTGCTCGGTCATGGGAAACACACTCCTGATGCGGTAACAGCGAATTGATCTGATGAGGGAGAACTCATTGAGCGGGCGCGGCGGAGAGGCTGCGCACCACCGCGTCGGCCGCGGCGGCGCCGGAATCGAATCCGGATTCGTGGTTGCCGACGATATCGATGCCCATCTTGCGCGAATGGAAATACGAGCCCGCGAATTTGACCCGGGAGCTGCCCTCATTGATGGTGTGCAGCACCGGACGCAATTGCCGGGCCTCGTAGGTGAAAATCGGGTGGCGGTAGGCCAACTCGCGGATCACCCGGTCCGGGTCGATGTCGGCACCGCAGTCCAGGGTGAGGAAGTAGTCGGTCTCGCTGGTGAAGCACTGCAGCTCGTTGAGGTAATAGACGACCCAGGACCGCATATCGTCGAGCCCGCCCGAGCGCACATAGTTCCAACTGCGCCAGATCGAACGGTCGCCGGACATGCAGACCGGATCGGTGTGCAGGGTGGCGCGAGTGTCGTTGTAGGACAGGGCTTCCAGCATGCGCTGTGTTGCCGTGGGCGCGGTGAGCATGGCCAGCGCGTCATCGGCGTGCGCCGCGATGATCACCTCGTCGAAGCGCCGGGGACCCTCGGTGTTGTAGACGGTGACTCCGGTTTCGTCCTCGTCGACCCGATCGACGGCGGTGCCGAGCCGGATCTCCTGCCCGGCCGCACCCAGGTGCTCCAGCGTCGCGCGGACATAGTTGATACTGCCGCCGGTGACCGTATTCCACGGGGCGGTGCGCCCGCCCAGGCCCTCGCGGCCGTGCCCGAGAAAGAACGCGATAATGGTTGCCGCGGGCATTTCCCAGATGCGATCGGCCGGTACCGACCAGGCGGCGGTGGCGATCAGCACAATGAATCCGTAGCGGAAGTCCTGGCTGTAGCCGTTGGCGTCCAGATATTCACCCATCGGCATCTCGGCCTGCTTGCGGATGAAATGCTTGGGCGATTCCCGGTAGAACCGCTCCGCCTCGGCCCACATCGGCACGAATTCCGGTCCGTACTTCGCCTTGATCTCGTCCTCGGGGAGTACGAAATCCTCCGAGACGAAGCCGAGTCCGGTGTCGGCATGGTAAAAGCTGAAGGTGCCGGGATGCGATTGCGTCGCCACGCCCAGATCGGCGAAGAATTGCGTCAACCGCTGGTAATGCGCCTCGTTGTAGACGATAAATGCGGTATCCAGCCCGAGGATCCGACCATTATCGTTCACTTCGATAGAGTTGGCGTGACCACCGGCGTTCATTTCCTTTTCGAACAGGGTCACCTCGGCCCGTCCACGCAGGTGGTAGGCGGCGGACAGACCGGCGATCCCACCACCGATCACGGCCACTGCGGACATACTGCCCTCAATTCATCACCAAATGTCAGGAATTCGATCCCGAGGCCACTCCGACGCGGGATCGAAACTGACGATATCCGTTCGTTACCAGCACCCCAAGGGACACTTTGGGAACATCGGAGTATGTATCGAAAGAGGTACGTGCCGCCATTACCTGGTCCTTTCCAGCGATTTTCAGCGCCATCGGAACTCTCCCCCAACTCTTCGTTAATTCGCCCCGAACGATCAGGAACCGATTCCCCGAATTAATCGGAAGATAAGTGTGGACCGCGCTCGGGCGCTCGCGTTAGCGTTTGTCCATGGCCACCGCCGCAACGCAACAGGCACACCGGATACGCGCAGTAACGGAAATAATGGCCGCCTATCATCGACTCCGAATGTGTTTCCTGGAAGCGCGCCCCATGGTTCAGCTGATGTTCTTGCTGCGTTTCCTGGCCGCATCCGCAATCGCCGCGGAATACGGTATGGGACACCGGGAATTCTCCATCCGAAGTTATGGCTGTGCACTGCTGTCCTGGTTCTTCGCAACCGTCTGCATCTATCTCGCCAACGGCATTGCCGACGGTGCGAACGACCGGATCAACGGCGTCGGCCGCCCGATCGGGCGCGGTGACCTGATGCCCGCACAGGCACTGCCGGTCGCGGTCGGCGCCGCGGTCGGCGCCCTGCTGCTCGGCGCACTGGCGGGTCCGACCCCGACCCTGCTCGCATGCGCATTCCTGGCCATCGGCTATGCCTACTCGGCGCCACCGTTCCAACTGCGCCGCGGCTGGCTGGGTTCGACTTCGGTGGTGGTCGCCGGTGGCCTGCTCACCTACGCGGCCGGGGCGGTGGCCGTCGGCGCGCGACCGACGCCCACGCTGGTCGCCTTCGCAATCGCAATGTCATTGTGGATGGGCTGTATCGGCGCGGTGACCAAGGACTTCTCCGATGTGGACGGTGACCGCGTCGCGCGCCCGCGGACCCTCATTGCGCTGGTGGCCGAGTGGCCGCTGCGCCGCTGCGTCGCCGCACTCGCGACCCTGATCGCGCTCGGCATTCTGTTTGCCGCACAACGGATTCCCGGCCTCGTTCCGACCTGCGCCTGCCTGCTTCCCGGCGCGGTGGTGGTCGGCTATCTCACCCTCACCACCCGCTACCACCATCCCCGCCGACGCAGCCGCCGTCCCTACCACGCCTTCATGGCCACCCAGTTCGCCGCCAACGCCGCAATGGGTTTGAGCGGCCTGTAACCGGGGGTCGAGGAACATCTTCGAGAGATCCGGCGCTAGCGATCTACCGCACATAGCCGCAGGAGATGATCTCGGCCCATTGATCTTTCCGAGAGCCGCGCGTGGCCTGTCGAACCGTGCGGTATGCGGCAAGATAGTGCGTTCCCGCGTGGCGCTCGACGTCGATTGTCAGGGCAGGCTGGGTATCGTGGACTGGTTCTGGGAGTGCTTCCGACTGTTGGGAATTCGCAGTCGGTGACGTGGGCCCGCTATGTGCGGGTCGACGCGAAGGCACCCGAGCTTGCGGCGAGCGTCGCGGTGACGGCCGCGCGGTCGGGGAGGTGCGGGTCGGGCGGGGTGCGTAGCAGAACCAGTTGGTGGTAGAGCGGTGCGGTAGCGGCGATCAGCAGGGCGCGCGCGTCGACGTCGGGCGGGAGCTCTCCGCGCCGGACCGCCCGCTCGACGATGATCTCGGACTGTCCGTAACGGTCCTCCCATAGGCGCCGCAGGGCTCGGGCTGCCTCCTCCGATCGGAACGAGACCGCGATCAATGCCACAGCGATCGACGATTCGTCGGTCAAGGAGTCTTGGATCTCGTAGTTCAGTGCCGCGAGATCGCCACGCAGAGAGCCGGTGTCGCGGGGTTGCCACGGCTGATGACCGGCCGCGTCGAAAACGTCGGCAAGCAGGCCGCCGACATCGTGCCAGCGGCGATACACCGTTGCGCGGTGCACGCCCGCGCGGGCGGCGACGGCATCGATGCTCAGCGCGTCGTAACCGTGCTGGGTCAGCACCGCGCTGACTGCCGCGAGCACTTGGGCACGGATGCGGGCGGTTCGCCCACCTGGCCGGGGACGGGCTGCCGAGGCGGGCTCGGAAGCACCTGGAGCGGAACTCATTGTGGGAATCCGATTGCTGGACGGGACGGGACCTCGAGGATATCTTAGTGCGACAGTTGTCGCGCTAAGTAAAGGTTTTCGATGCTCTTGCGAAGTGTTCACTCGGCCCTGCGGTCTCCGCTGACCGCGCCATCCTCGAACGCTTCGGAGTACGCCCATGTCAACCCAGATCACCGCGCTAGCGGTCAGCAAGTCCTGCGACGGCAAGCTCGTTCTCGATGAGGTGACGTGTGCGCTCGCCGCGGGCGAGCGCACCGGGATCATCGGCGAGAACGGGTCCGGTAGAACCACTCTGCTGCACCTGTTCGCTCAGCAGGAGCAGCCCGATCACGGTGAGATCGTCGTTCAGGCCGAGGGCGGCGTCGGCTACCTCGCTCAGGAAGAGCAGCCCTCGCCGCACTTGATGGTGCAGCAGGTCATCGACCGAGCCCTGGCCGAACTGCGGTCGATCGAGGAGCGGATGCGCCGCCTCGAAGCCGCGATGGCCGCTGACGACGAATCCGGGCAAACGGTACTTGCTGCCATCGTTCGCGGCCGCACCGGAGAAACCGACCAACACGCCGAACGGCTACTGTCACTCGGCTTGTTCGACCACACCCAGCTCACGACTCGCATCGAGAATCTGTCCACCGGGCAGCGGCAGCGTCTCGCCTTGGCGCAATCGGTCAGCGAGCCCTCGACGTGCTGCTGCTCGATGAACCCACCAACCACTTGTCTCCAGCACTGGTCGAGGAGTTGGAAACCGCCCTGGCCGAGTACCACGGCGCCCTTGTGATCGTCAGCCATGACCGTCGGCTGCACGCCCGCTGGCGCGGCGCTCATATCGGTCTGCGTGCGTTGGCATCCGCCTGACGTCGCCGAACCCAGATCACCCACGCACCGAAGGAGTTTCGCTGTGCCCACCGGTCCCTCCCCGATCGCCGCAGACCCAGCCGTTCTGCACCCTATGCCCGGCCAGCCGCGCGTGGTGCTGTTGAAGCCGCTCGTCACCTCGCCCCTGATCGAGATCGGCGAGTACTCCTACTACGACGATCCAGAAGATCCGACCGCGTTCGAAACCCGCAATGTGCTGTACCACTACGGGCCGGAGAAGCTGATCATCGGAAAGTTCTGCGCACTGGGCGCCGGAGTGCGGTTCATCATGAATGGGGCCGATCACCGTATGGACGGCCCCTCGACCTTCCCCTTCCCGACCATGGGCGGCTCGTGGTCGAACCACTTCGACCTGCTCACCGGCTTGCCGAACCGAGGCGACACCGTCGTCGGCAACGATGTCTGGTTCGGTCACGGCGCGACGGTGATGCCCGGCGTGCGGATCGGCCACGGCGCGATCATCGGCACCGGCTCCGTGGTCACCGGCGACGTGCCCGACTACGGCATCGTCGGTGGCAATCCGGCCCGCCTCATCCGTACCCGCTACGGCGACGAGGACGTTGCACGGCTGCTGGCGGTGGCCTGGTGGAACTGGCCCGTCGAGCACATCACCGAACACGTACGCACGATCATGTCGGGCAGCATCGCCGCCCTCGAAGCCGCCGCCGGAGACTTGAAATGAGTGATACCGCAATGCCTTTCCGCCCTACCCATATCGCGATGGTCGGTGTCCCCCTGGTGAGTCACGTCCTGCCGAGTCTGGAGATCATCCGTGAGCTGGTCGCCCGCGGCCATCGCGTCACCTACGCCAACGACCCCGCCGTAGCCGACCTGATCACCGGCACCGGTGCCGAACTGCTCCCGTGTACCTCCACATTGCCTGTCGCAGAGAACAATTGGCCCGACGACCCGATCGCGGCGATGAGCCTGTTTCTCGACAACGCCGTTCAAGCCCTGCCGCAGCTCCACGCGGCCTACGACCACGACCCCGCGGACCTCTACCTGTACGACATCGGCGCCTATGCCGCACGGGCCCTCGCCGAAGCACAGCATCGCCCGATAGTCCAGCTGTCGCCCACGTTCGTGGCCTGGAAAGGCTACGAACAGGAGGTAGCAGAACAACTCCGGCAGCTGCCCGGCGCCGACACCTACCGAGCGAGGTTCGCGCAGTGGCTTACCGACTGCGGTGCGGCAACGACCGACGTCGACGCCTTCTCCAGCCTGCCGGACCGGGCTCTGGCCCTGATACCCCAGGCGATGCAACCGCACGCCGAACACGTCGACACCGCTGCGGTGACCTTCGTGAGCCCCTGCGTCGACACACGTAGCGACGCCGAGGTCTGGGTCCGACCAGTCGATGCGGAAAGGGTCCTCCTGATCTCCCTGGGCTCGGCCTACACTCGCCAACCGGAGTTCTATCGTCAGTGCCTGCTGGCGTATGGCGACCTGCCCGGCTGGCAAGTTGTGCTGCAGATCGGCAAGTACACCGACCCGCGCGAACTCGGCCACATCCCTGCCAATGTCGAAGTGTGCTCCTGGGTCCCGCAGCGGGCGATCCTGGAACAGGCGGATGCCTTCGTCACCCACGCCGGCATGGGCGGCTGCAGCGAGGGACTGATGGCAGGTGTCCCGATGATCGCCGTGCCGCAGGCAGCCGAGCAGTTCATGAATGCCGACCGGCTCGTTGAATTGGGTGTGGCCCGCCGCATCGACACCCCACAAGCGACTGCCCAGAATCTACGGGGTGCGCTGAACGACCTCATCACCGATCCGGAGGTGGCCCGCCGCTCAGCCCATTTGCGTGCCGCTACGCGAATCGAATGCGGCACTATGCGAGCCGCTGACCTCATCGAAAGCATTGCAGGGTAACAGCTCACGACCGCGGATCGCGACGCTCGGTTCGTGTGGGAGGTACCTCGAATGGGACCTGCCATCGGCACAGATCGACCCCGATCCCGATCAGGTCCGACAACCGGCTCACCGCCGCGACCACGCCCTCGGAGGTGGGCCGGGCACGGATCAGATCGCACAGGCCGCCAGCACCGGAATCCATACCCCGACCGTGGTGCCCCCGTGCTTGCGCGAGACCACGGTCACCGCGCCGGAAAGCAGTTCGGCGCGTTCACGCATGGAGTCCAACCCGTTCGTGCGGTGCTCGGCCTTCGGGTCGAATCCGATACCGTCGTCGGCCACCGTCGCCCAGACCTCGTGCGGGGCGATATCGACCGTGACCACCACCTGCTCGGCCGCCGCGTGCGCGAAGGCATTGCGCAAACCTTCCCGCAGGATCAGGAAGATCTCGTCGAGCACCAGCGAGTCGACCCAGGACTCCACCCCGTTGACCTGAATCCCGACCGCCGGTTCGGCCAGTCGCATCGCACCGACGAATGCCGCCAGCGCATCGCGCAGACTGCCCGTCCCATCGTCGGCGCGCAGCCCGGTGGTGATGTACGAAAGTTCCTGCAGCGTATCGGTCAACGCCGCGATGGCGTCGGAGATGGTCGGGTCGCCCGCTGGCTGCGATACGGCGCACAGTTCCAGCCGCCGCATCGCCACGCTGACGCTATTGCCGATCCGGTCGTGGATATCGCGGGCCAGCATCCGCCGCTCGGCGTTGTTGACCATGCGCACCTGGTTGAGCAGGAACGAGTCGTAGCCCTTGGCCCCGGCCTCCAGCCGCGCGTATATCGCACGGTTCAGCGTGATTGCCGCTATCCCCAGGCGCCGCGTCGAATCCGGTAGCGGGGCAACGATTTCGGCCACCTCGGTGAGCACCAGTTCGGAGAGCACCCGGGCCGCGCGCACCGAGGCATCCGGCCGAATGCCCCGGTCACCACGGCGCTGGGCCA
Source organism: Nocardia sp. NPDC004604 (assembly GCF_040609795.1). Taxonomy (NCBI): domain Bacteria; kingdom Bacillati; phylum Actinomycetota; class Actinomycetes; order Mycobacteriales; family Nocardiaceae; genus Nocardia; species Nocardia sp. NPDC004604. Next base: position 65,327 of record NZ_JBEXLC010000013.1, on the reverse strand, counting down.
TATCGGCGATGGTGTGCAGATGTCGGGCCACGATGCCGACCCGACCGGAGGCGAGCGCATCGGCACAGTCGGCGATGATGTGCTCGGCCTGGATCGAACATTCCTGCCAGGTGACCTCGTCGGCGACCAGCGCACTGTCGATCGCCGCCAGTTCCGCACGATAGCGGTCGAGAATCAGCCGCTGCCTAGCGCGCAGGTCCGCGACCGCTGCGGACGGCCCCACCTCTGTTGTCATCGTGTCGATCTCCATCGACGGGCCGGACCAGCCCGTTCCCCTGACCTCGGCGCGGGCGGCACAACGCTGTGTCGCACGCACCCGGTCGTCCTACTGTCGGGTCAACCGATGGGTTTGCCGACCCATCAGAAGCGAACGCAGTGTCACATCCGGGGCCGACTCGACCACGGCGCGACACCATCCAAGTCGTGACCATTCTTATACGGTTGTGTTAACTCGGCTACTCGAAGAGTAACGCCCCCAATATTTCCGGACCTCTATACCGCAAAATGTCCGCAACTGCACCGAACGAGGGAAATATCCCAAATTCCAGTTTGGATCAACCGACCAGTTTTTGAATCGGAGCCGCCGCCCCTACCTCCACTGAAACTGGTTACACCCCAATCTCATTCCTGCTCCGGCGAAAAAGGCGCATCCCGCATCCACTCCTCGATCACGGTCGCGATCCGCAGGCGCAGCTCACTCGCGGCGACCACGGAATCCACCGAACCGACTCCCACCGCGCGCTCGATACTGTGCACCGCATCGAATTCCGCAGCCAGCGTTGCCAGATGCTCGGCGCGCACCGCCGTACGCTGGTCCACCAATTCGGCGGCCAGTTTGGGTCGCTCGGACACATCGGCGCGAGCCAGTCGGTGTTCCAGGTCGCGGACGCGAGCGTCGGCAACGGTGCGTGCGTCCACCGTGCGCGCGAACACCACCGCCGCCGCCGGAGCCCCACCGATCACCGAGGCGAACGATCCCTCGACCGCGAGCACCGTCATATTCGGATTCAGTGCCTTGGAGAAGACCACGAAGGCGCCGCCGTGGTAGCGGGAGATCACGCAGAAGACGATCTTGCCGTCGAAGTTCACCACCGCCCGGCCGATCTCGGCGCCGTACTCCAGTTGCAGCGTGCGCATGGATTCCGGCGATCCATCGAATCCGGACAGATTGGCGAGCACTACCAGCGGCCGATTGCCGCTGGCCGCATTGATTGCCCGCGCCACCTTCTTCGACGAACGCGGGAACAGCGTGCCCGCGGTGTAGGTGTCCGGGCCGTCCGCGGGCGGAAAACCATGTCGGACAACGGGCTTGGATTCGATCCCGATCAGGCAGACCGGCCAGCCGCCGATCCGGGCGTCGGCGACCACCGCGGTGTCCGCATCGGCCATATCGGCCCAGCGCTCCAGCAGCTGGTGGTCCTGGTCGGTGACCGCGCGCAACACCGCGCGGATGTCGAAGGGCTTCTTGCGATCGGGATTGACGGTGGCGGAGAAGATTTCACCGACCGTACGGAACTCCGCACCCGGATGCGGGAACGCGGTGATGTCGCGCTCCACCGGGTCGGTGCTGGCGGCCCGGCGCGGCCCCGGCTCCCCCGGACCGCGGTAGCTGTGCGCGTAATGCGCCAGCAGCACATCGCGGGCCTGCGCCAAGTTCGCGGCCCAGTACTGCGCCTGCCCGTTCGGGCCCATCACCCGCGCGTAGCCGCCGATACCGAAGTTGTCCTCGGCCGACACCCCACCGGAGAAGTCCAGCGACTGCTTGCCGGTCAGCACCATCGCGCCGTCCGGGATCATCACCAGGATGCCCTTGGTGTGCATCAACATGGTGGCTTCGGCGTTCCAGTACGGCTGCGCGCCCACATTGATACCGGCGACCACCACATTGATCTCGCCGCCGTCCTGGGTGAACGTGACGATGCGGCGCAGCGCGCGGGCGACCCAGTCCATATTCTCGGTGCCGGAGTCCAGCGAGATGCGCGCACCCGCCGAGAGCGCGAACCACTCCACTGGAACCGCAAGCCGCTGCGCGAGATCCAGCGCCGCGATGATCCGGGCGCATTCGGCTTCGGATACCGCGCCGAGCGCCTTGGTGGGATCGCCGAACAGGGTCACCCGGCACACGCCCTCCGGGTGCAGCGCGGTCGGCGTCGCCACCACACCCACCACGATGCCCGCCGTATTGCGCCCGCGCGGTCGGTCCACCGGGACCAGCCGCGCCGAGGTGGACTCGGAGTCGAGATCGTATTCGGTGAAGGTGCCGACCGCACCGGTGAGCAGCGGGATCAGCTCGTACGGGTACACGGTGCCGCGCCGCCGCGCCCGCACCACCTTCTGGTCGTAGTCGTCGAGCGGTTCGAGCGCGACCTGTGGAGGTCCCTCGATGGTCACCTGCGCGCTGGAACCGGGCTCATAGCGCAGTCGGGTGACCGATTCCCGGAAGGTTCCCTCCCGGGTGGGCAGGCGCGCCTGGACCAGCACTTCCTGCACACCGGCCTCGGTGAATTCCGGTGCCGCGCAACGCTGCCAGGCCGCGAACTCCGCCAGGTCGACCTCGATACCCGGCCGGATGTCCAGCCAGATGTGGTTCATATCCAACCAGGCTCCCGCCGGGTCCAGATCGTGGCGAGCCCGTCCGATCGCCTCGACGCATGCCGAGAGCACCGTGTCGACATCACCGACCGCCGCGATTGCCCCCTGTTCGTCGCGGGTCAGCTCGAAGCGGCCGACCTGGGCCAGCGCCACCAGCCGCTGGTCGTCCGGGTTGTCCTTGGCCACACAGTGATACAGCAGAATCGGTTCGGGAGTATGGATCCGCGACAGGTGGAAGTGCCGCAGCCGCCACAGCGACAGCCGCCGCCCGACCAGCGGGTGGACCCCGCGCACCAGCCGGTCCTCGACCAGATCCGACTCGGCCCGGCGGAAGGTGTAGAACTCCACTTCCGGTCCGGCCACGGCCACCACGATCCGGCGCGCCTGTTCGGACAGCCGGGCCGCGATCAAACCGCGGCACAGCACCTCGGCGCGTTCGTCGGGTGAGGCGGGTGCGTCCGGCCAGACCAGGTGCAGGTCGGCCACGGCCACCTGACCGACCGGGACCGCGAGCAGTTCGGCGCGCAAGGCCGCCACCAGTGCGGTGTCCGGCTGTTCGGCGAATTCCGGCAGCTCGGCGAAGGCACCAACGGTGGCGACGGCGGTCGTCGGCACGGCATGGGCCGGATGCAGTTCCAGCCGGTAGTCACAGACCACGAACGGACGGCCCGCGATATCGAAGGCACGCAATGTGTGCAGATGCTGTTCGCCGTAATGCCAGCGGCCCAACACCTCGAGCATGGGTTCGCGCGGTGCGAAGCGGCCGTCCGGACCGGCGAGCAGACGCTCTGCGAGGAATTCGTACAGCGGTTCCGGAATCTCGACCAGTGCGGCGATCCGACGCGACCGCTCCGGCGAATCCGGCGCCGCCGCGAGGGCGGCCAGTTCCTCCGACACCCCGGTCAGCATGGCGGTACGGGCGGCATCGGTCGCCGGGCGCATGAACCACGCAAAGGCGACGCTGCGAGCCAGATCGGCGACTGCGGGGAAGCGCGAGCGGGACATCCGGATCACCCGCTCCAAGATCTCGCGGGTGTGCGGGTGGTGCGCCACCGGCGGCGGATCCGCACCGATCCACAGCTTCAGCAGTTCGGTCACTACCCGGACACCCGCGGCAATCCGATTGGTGCCCAGGAAGATACGAAAGACGGCCGCTTCCAGTTCGGGAGTCCGATCCAGTTCCGCGACCCCGTAGTGGGCCAGTGCGCGCCCGAGCCCGCTGCGGAACTCGGCCGGAATCGCACCCCGTTCGGTGTCGAGACTCTGCAGGTAGATATGCAGCTGTTCGCGCGGGCTGTCGGCGCCGCGGCCCGATGCCTCGGGGGAGGCCAATTCCACGATATCGGCGAAGATTTCGGCCAACTCGACCTCGCCGACGAGCCAGTCGCCGTCGGCGACCGCCAGCGCGTCGCGATCGAACAGATAGCGGGCCCAAGCGTCGGCCGATGCGGCGTCGAAGCCGAGCAGTTCCGCTCGCATGTCCGCCCGCGCGCGGCGCGCCCGATCCGCCGCGCTCGGCGGCTGTGCGGGCGACGGGATCATCAGATCGACCGACCGCGACGGTGTCACCCGAGTCGCACCACCGGCCGGTTCCACCCGTGCCAAGAGCTCCCCCGCCGCGACTTGGCTGCCGACGGCGACCAGCAGCTCCCGGAGCCGACCAGCGCAGGGCGCGGGCAGTACGGTTTCCAGCTTCATGCTCTCCAGCACCAGTACCGGTGCACCGCTTTGCACTTCGCCGCCGACCTCGACCGGGGTCGCGACCACCAGCGCGGGCGCGGGTGCGCGCAGCACACCACCCTCATCCCGACTCACCCGATGTGCGACGCCGTCGATCTCGACCAAATGGACCGCGCCGTGTGTGGCCGACACCAGACGGTAGCGCTGACCGGCCACGGTGAGCGCGGCCAGGTGCTCGTCGATTCGCTCGACAGCCGCCTCGAATTCCACGCGATCGGCGATACCGTCCTCGATCGCAACCCAGAATCGGCCGAATCCGTTCTTGGCCACCGTGACCCGGTACCCGCGCTCGCCGACGCGCAGTTCGATGGCCCGACCGACCTCGTGCTGCACATGTGGGCGCCGCCCGCGCCCACTTTCCCAGAGCCGCTCGCGAGCACCGTGTTCGGTGTCCTCGTAGCCGTCGATCGCCGCGGCCGCCAAGGCGAGACCGAGGTGGTGCCGGGTGGCCAGCCCGCCCTCGGCCGATGCGCGGTCCACCCACCGGGTGTCGGCGGTACCGTCGATCACTTCCGGCGTATCGAGCAGCGTCAGCAGGAAGCTCTTATTGGTCGCGCCGCCCTCGATGACCACCGTCGTATCGGCCAGTGCCCGGCGCAGTCGCTGTAGCGCCTCGGTCCGATCCCGGCCGTAGGCGATGATCTTGGCGATCATGGAATCGAAGTCCGCGGGGATTTCATCGCCCTCACCGACACCGGTGTCCACCCGGATACCCGGGCCGGTCGGCAAGCGCAGCAACGCGATTCGGCCCGGTGCCGGTGCGAAGTCACGGTCCGGATCCTCGGCGTTCAGCCTGGCCTCCACCGCGTGCCCGCGTTCGGCGGGCACCGGTCCGCTCAGCGGAATTCCAGCCGCCACCTGCAGCTGGGCCTTGACCAGATCGACACCGGTGGTGGCCTCGGTGATGGGGTGTTCGACCTGTAGCCGAGTGTTCACCTCCAGGAACGCGAAGAACCGTTCGCCCGGGTGATACAGGAATTCGACGGTGCAGGCTCCGCAGTAACCGACCGAAAGTGCCAGCCGTCGCGCGGATTGCTTCAACTCCAGCGCCTGCTCGGCGGTGAGTACCGGCGAGGCCGACTCCTCGATGATCTTCTGGTTGCGCCGCTGCACCGAACAATCGCGCACGCCCAGCGCCCAGGCGCCGCCCTGCCCGTCGGCGATCACCTGCACTTCGACATGCCGGGCACCGGTCACCTGACGTTCGAGGAACACCACACCGCTACCGAAGGCCCGCTCGGCCTCCTCGCTCGTGCGCTGGTAGGCCTCGCGCAAATCGGCCTCCGAGGCGACAACCCGGATCCCGCGTCCACCACCGCCCGCGGTCGCCTTCAACATCAGCGGATAGCCGATGCGCTGCGCGGCTTCGATTGCGGCGTCCAGCGTTTCGACCGGACCGCCGCTCCACGGCGCGACCGGCACGCCCGCCTGCTCGGCCAGCAGCTTCGCGCCGATCTTGTCACCGAGCCTGCGCATCGCCTCGGCACTCGGCCCGATGAAGGTGACACCCACGCGCGCACACAGTTCGGCGAATTCCGGATCCTCGGCCACGAATCCCCAGCCGACCCAGGCCGCGTCCGCACCGGTTTCCCGTAAAGCGCGTTCCAGCAGCACCGGATTCAGATACGGGCGCGCACTCGCCGGTCCCAGGCAATACCGCCGATCGGCTTCCCGCACGAAGGTCGCATGACGTTCGCCATCGGTATATAGCGCGACGGTTTCGACACCCAACTCCCTGGCGGTATGAATAAGCCTGCGGGCGGCCTCGCCGCGATTAATAATTGCGATCCGGGTGAACATCTGCTGCCTTCCGTGCCCGCCTGCCCGACCGATCATCGGCCCCTGTGCACTTACAACTGTGGCGGCAGATGCAACACCCGTCGAATCGAGAGGACGAAATAAGTAGCGGCAGTATCGATTTACACCTATTCCGCCGCAGCATCACGGGGACCGGCGCTCCTCGTCGATGCGGCCCAGCGGTTCCACCAGGTGATCGAGAAGCTGTCGATGGCAAACTCGCAGAAAACGAATATCGACTCCTTCGTTACCATTCGATACCGTGCGGCCATTTTCCGCACAACAGCCATAGCAGGGTCGAGCACGCTGAATTGTGAACCCCGCCAGCTTTCTTCGTGCACAATCCCGCGGCGGTCGGGGGCACAGATATCGCATGGTGCGAACCCTCAGCGAGATGTCCAAGTGCACATACGCACAATCGGCAACGAATGGCACATCGGCATCTGCCCATCCGCGATCGGCTGCGGCCCAAACGCGCGGGATTGCGTGGCACACCAACAGCTCGTGCCTGCCCTCGCGAGCGACAAGCCGTCGGCCCGGTCAGCGGACGTGGGCTGCGAAGAACTGCCAGCTGGCTTCCGAGGCGTCGAAGATATCGGTGGTCGGGCCGATGATGGCCTTGGGTAGGTATTGCAGGCCGCCGGGCCAGGTGTGTCCTCCGTTGTCGACCTGCATAAAGGTCACCTCGGTGCCGTCGGCACATGCGGTGGCGGTGAGGCGGTGGACCTGGGTGGCGTCGTTGCCGGTGGCCGGGAGCAGCTCTTCGGTCGGCGCTTGGCAGCGGTCCGCCTCGCGCCAGCGCGCCGCAGTCGTGAGGGCGGGCAGAATTGTCGACTGTCCGCCTCGGCCGGTCATGGTTCCGCCGGTAAAGGGCACGATCGGATCGGCGGTTCCGTGGGTTTCGAGTACGGAGACCGGACGCGTGGGCGCACAGTTGACGTTTGCCCCCAGAGTGCCCGCGACCGGCGCGATGGCGGCGAATACATCGGCGCGATCACAGGCGAGTCGGTCGGCCATGAACCCACCATTCGACATACCGGTGGCGAATACATGACCGCGGTCGATATCGAAGTCGCGGGCGAGTTTATCGACGAGCGCGACAAGGAAACCGACATCGTCGATGCCCCGACGGTCCGGCTCGGACGCACCCCGCCCATCGGCCCAATTATGTTCGATACCATCGGGATACACCACAATGAAGCCGTGCCGGTCCGCGACGGCGTCGTAGTGCGTGAGAGATTCCTGGCCGTGCCCGGTCGAACCACCGCCGTGCAGGTTGACCACCAGCCCAGCCGGATGGTCGGTTCCGGCGGGGATATGCAGGCCATAGGTTCGCACCAACCCACCGAACGACAATTGCCCGAGCTGATCACCATCGGGGCCGGTTTCCGCGCGCGATATGTGATGCAGGCCCAAACCGGCCATGGCGCAGCTCATTACGCAAACCATAACCGTCGTCAGCACCCTCGGACGGGGAATCCGGTTGAGCAGCCTTTCCGACACGAGGCAAAGATACCGCACGTTTGTGAACGTTGGTCGATGCCGAATCGGCCGCTCGGATACCGCTGTTGATCACCTGCGCGATCGCCGCAGGTTGGGCGTCCAAGTAGAAATGCGAACCCGGGAAGACATGCAGATCGAACGGTCCCGAGGTATGAGTGCGCCACCGCGCGAGCTGGTCCGGTGTGACCACGGGGTCGTCGGCCCCGGTCAGGCCGACCACCGGGCAGCGCAGCGGATCACCGGGTGCGTAGACGTAGTTCTCGATCGCGAGGTAGTCGTTGCGAACCGCGGGCAGCACGGCGGCGGCGAGCGCCGAGTTGGTACGCAGGACGGCCACTGACGCGGGATCATTTGCCAAGCGCTCCAATTCGGCGATCAGCGTGGCATCGCCGGTGTCGGCCAGCCGATCGGCGGCGGGCTCGGACGGGGCCGTCCGACCGGATACGAACAGTGTGATCGGTGTTCGGCCGCGCGCCTCCAGCCGACGGGCGGTCTCGAAGGCAATGGTCGCCCCCATACTGTGGCCGAACAATGCCAGCTCACCGCCGAGCAGTGGCGCCAAGGCCATGGCGATATGGTCCGCGAGTTCGGCGAGGCATGGAATCAGTGCCTCGCCGATCCGGTCGCGGCGACCCGGATACTGCACGGCGTAGACGCCGACACCCTCGGTGATGTGGTTCGCCAGCTCGCGATAGCCTCCGGCCGCGCCGCCACCGGGCGGAAAGCACACCAGGGCCGGTTGCCCGGGCCGTCCAGGGCGCATTCGTCTCATCCACAGCGCGAACGGGTCACCAGCCATCACGCATGCTCCCGCCGCAGCCAGCGCTCGGTGAACGCATCCACCGCACCCGAGTCCTCGATGATGCCCTTCGCGAAGGCCCCCGCGATCAACCGGCCCGCCATCGGAATTCCGGAATCGACCGTCACCGAGTATTCCGAGACGCATCCATCCACGCCGTCGCGCAGCTCGCAGCTGCCCGCCATGGTGCCGACGCCAGCGATGCTGCCGCGTATTTCGGCCCGGGCCGCCCCCGCCACCAGCGGTGACCAGTGCTCGGCGTAGTCCAGCCGCAGCCCGGATGGCCAAACCCGCGCCAGCCGTGGCGGAATCTGGTCCGGGGCAACAGGTTTGGATACCGTGGCCACGAGCACGCCGTCGGCCTCACGATGGAGAGACAGTTCGGCATGCGGGCCGTCCAGTTCGGCCACGCGCGCCTGCCAGTACTCGGCACTGACCAGTGCCGCATGGAAAAGCACTGCGGGAAAAGAGAACTCACTGATCAAGCGAATCTTCTGTGGCATCACCACTCCTCGATCGGCTGGTCCGGCTAGCTGTCAGGGGCTAGCGCGCGGAGATCCGGACTCGGGCATCGGCCCAGGACAGCGGTATGTCCCCGGCCGACGCGCTCGACTCGACGAAATTCGGATCGCCGATCCGACCGGCCATATCCGCCAGCATCTTCGCGTGCGTACCGCTGTGCGCGAAGTGGTCCATGGCCTGCTTGTCCGACCACGCGGACAGCGTCCAGAACGTCTTGGAGATCAGCTTCGCGTCCAGTGCGAATCCGACACACCCCGGTGCGGAAACCAGTTGGGTGCGAATCCGCATTGTCCAGTAGAGAAATCGGGGCACATCGATATAGTTCGTCAGCGGCAGCCGGGAGGTGAGCACGTGCAACTGGTCACCTTCCGCGGGCTTGTGCACCCCTGCGGTCCAGGGCAGAGCGGGCATGAAAATCTCCTTACATCAATGGGAAGGCAGCAAACGTCCTTCGGGAGGCCAGCTAGGCCCGTGTGCATTTGTCGGTAAGGTATTCATTACGACCAGATTGTCGAGCGAAACCATGAAGATCGCGATAACGTTGACAGCGTGGTCCGCAACATGCGACGACAGCCCGTGTCCGTCATCGACGAATTCCTTGTTCAGTAATTTGGCTCAGCGCGTAATTCGATCGCGCGATGAACCGCTCGGAATCTGGCGTTATTCCTCACTGTCCGGGTCCAGCAGTTCCAGTTCCAGCACACTCGTGACATTCAGCAGCATGCCCTGCGCCATGAAATCGAACGCACCCCCGGCATCGCTGCCGGACAGGTCCTGCACCACCCGGTACAGGCGGTGAAACCGTTCGCGGGCGAGGGCGCGGATCTCGTCGTCGAGAGCCGATGCCGCATACACCTGCAGTTGGAAGGTCAGCTGCTGGCGATCACCCAGCAGCTCTATATAGGCGTCCGCCATCGCGTCCAGGCGGTCGTCTTGCACGCTTTTCGAGGCGGCCTCGCGGAAGGCCTTCTCGACGGCGTCGAATGCTCGATTCGCCGCGGCGAGAAAAATCTCCTTCTTGGTCTGGAACAAACGGAAGAGATAGGCCTGCGAAATTCCGGAATGCCGGGCGATCGACTCCGTTGTCGTCGCCGTGTAGCCACCGGCTGCGAATTCGGCTATGGCCGCAGCCAATACCTGTTCGCGTCGCACGCTCGCCGACATTCGTACTCGAGCCGGTGAACTCATATCCCGAAGTTTAGTGATCACTCACCTACCTGATCAACCGGTGCGCCGGATAGTTCAGCGCGAGTTAACAGACCGGACACCAGAAGCGCCACGATCCCGCATCTATTGCATACTCACGACGCGCTATCGCAACCCATAGCAGGCGACCGCTACTCATGACAGATGGCCGCCGCTCTCGGCGCGGCCCGCAGCAGGCTGGCGGTTGATCACTCCGGCGGATACGGGACGATGAGCTTGGCCGCCGTCGCCCGGTTGACCATATCCAGTCTCGATACGGCGCCGAGCTTCTGGAAGATGTTGCGCAGGTGCCGCTTTACGGTGCCCTCGGTGATGCCGAGGGCATTCGCGATCTGCCGATTGCTCATGGCGCTCGCGACCCGTTCGACGACCTCCAACTCGCGCGCCGTCAGCGCCTGATCCGGCGAGCCGTCCCGGTTGCCGTCCGCGGATCGGCGATCCTCCTGCCAGGACACGTAGACGATGACCTCGCCATCGCTGTCCGCGGTGCGGATCGCCGACAGCAGCGTCTCCCGCCTCGCGCTCTTGTGCAGGTAGCCAGCGATGCCGCACTCGACCAGTTCGCGGATCAACCCCATATCCTGGTGCACGCTCACGATCAACACCCGCGTGTCAGGACTCACCGCCCGCAGCCTGAGCAGTGTCGTCACGACGTCTTCCCCTGGGATCTCGACATCCAAGATCACGACATTCGGATATAGCTGCTCCGCCTGCGCGATGCCCGAACGGCCATCGGCAGCCTGGCCCACCACCGTGATATCGCTCTCACGATCCAGGATTTCGCACAGCGCGCCGCGCAGCATGTTGTGATCGTCGATCACCAGCACCGATATCATCGCGGTCATCACGCCTCATCGATCGATAGTTGTATCCACCACGCGACGCGTGTAACTGCCGCCCCGATTCCCTTGCAACCCTTGGGTTCTCCAGCCACCAGCCCGCGGCGATGGCCGTCGGGTATATGCCGGGCCGCCAGGCGGACGGGCACCACATCCGGCGGATCCTGCGTCATACACCGATCTCTCGGACGCCCGGATAGCCAACAATCGATCGGCTATTGTGGCCGCGCCGAATCACCCAGTGCCAGCGCCGCATTCGTGCCATGGTTGCCATTTCGGTTTCCCCTTTGATACCCACCCATGGTGCCCCGGGCTATCCCTCGATGAATATCCTCAGGTGAACCGCACTGTACCCAAGGATCGCACGGTCATCGACCGGTCCGCGGTCCGGTTCACCCGGGCGGACCTGATCGAAACGCACTGCAAAATATCTGGTCGATTGACCTATTTTCTTGCGGTTCAACATGCTTTAACCTCCGCCGTATCGGGTGCACTTCTGGAATCGCGCCCACTCCTACCAGCCAACACACGTCATGACCTCACAACAGAGCCGCGGTCCGCCAGTTAACTACTCATGAACACCGGAAAACGATTGCAGGAAAACAGCTTCCGTTGTGACATCCACGAAATTGAGTAGCGAACGGCGCGTTGCCCGCGGATACTCTGACAATCATGTTCAGCCGTGCCGGACTCGGAATACTGACATTCGGACTCAGCTTCGCACTCGGACTCAGCGCATGTTCGTCGCAAGGGCAGACCGATGTCGCATCCAAGGGCGAAATCACAGCAACCCTGACGGATCCCGATCCGCAACCGATCGCATCCGACCCGCGGCCGAGGCTGCCGGTCACCGTCCGCGGTTTCGACGGCACCGACGTGACGGTCTCCGACACCAGTCGCATCATTGCGGTAGACCGTTTCGGCACCCTGGCGCAGACGGTGTACGCACTCGGCCTCGGCCCACATCTCGTCGGTCGCAGTACCGCCGCGAAGCTCCCGGCGATCATCGACCGCACCGATGTCACCCCCGGCGGTGAAGCCATGAGCGTCGAGGCCGTTCTGGCCTTGCACCCCACCGTCTTGCTGACCGATACCACCACCGGGACACCTGCGGTCTTCGAGCAGTTGCACGCCGCTGGCGTCCCGATCGTCGTCTTCGATCCGGCGCGCACGCTGACGGGGACCGGTCCGCAGATCCAGGCCGTCGCGGACACTCTCGGCGTCCACGACCAGGGTGTCGCGCTCGCCCAGCGCACGACCGAGGAGATTGCCGCCGCGACCGCGGCCGTCCCGGCTGGAAAGCCCAAGCCGCGCATCGCATTCGTGTATCTGCGCGGCACCGCGCTCGCCATGTTGGCCGGACCGGGCTCGGGCGCGGACGCACTGATCATCGGGTTGGGTGCGCAGGACGCGGGAACAGCGGCCGGGCTGACCGAGCCCTTCGTCACCATCACCAGCGAGGCGCTGATCGCGGCCCGCCCCGATATCCTCCTGGTCATGACCGATGGCCTCGCCTCGGTGGGCGGCGCGGCCAGCCTGCTCAAACTGCCCGGCATCGGACAAACTCCAGCCGGGCGCGCCGATCGGATCATCGATATGTCCGACAGCGTCCTACTCTGCTTCGGCCCGAATACCGGACGAGTGATGACCGCACTGCTCCCGGCTGTCTATCGCTGACCGAGGACGGCCGCGGTGCGAGCGCCCGGCCAGCGCGACCTCACGCCTGCAGCGCAGCGAGTTCGACCACGGTGATATCGGACGGCGCCCCCACCCGGACCGGCGGGCCCCATGCCCCGGCGCCTCGCGTCACATACAGTTGCGTGTCGCCGTAACGCTCGAGCCCGGCAACGGTCGGATTGGCCAGGCCCGCAAGGAAATTGCCCGGCCACATCTGACCGCCATGGGTGTGCCCCGACAGCTGCAGGTCGACGCCGTGGGCAACCGCATCATCGATCAGCACGGGCTGGTGCGCCAGGAGCACCGCCGTACGCGAGCGATCCCGATCCCCCAGCGCCCGACCGAAGTCGGGTCCCTGTCCGGTCGACGCGCCCTGCACGTCGTTGACGCCCGCGAGGTCGAATCCGGGCAGTTCCGTTCGGGTATTGGCGAGCAAGTGCAGCCCCAATTCCTGGACGTGTTCGATCCATTCCTCCGCACCGGAGAAGTACTCATGGTTGCCGGTCACGAAATACGCACCGTGGCGGGCCCGCAACCCGGCCAGCGGCGCGACGGCGGGACGGAGATCCTCGACAGTGCCGTCCACCAGATCGCCGACAACGGCGATGAGGTCGGGCTGCGTGCCATTGATCGTGGCGACCACGCGTTCGGCGAACCCACGCCCGAGGGTCGGACCGAGATGGATGTCGCTGACCACGGCTATACGGAACCCGTGTGCACGGCGAGGCAGTTTCGCCAGCGGAACGACAACGCGCTGCACGCTGGGACCACGCAATACACCGTAGGTTCCGTATCCGACGGTGGTCACCGCGGCAGCCGCGGCCGTACCACCCACGACGCGAGATACGAAGAGTCGGCGCGGAATTCGAGTGACCGCGGCGGTGGCCACCCCCGACGATGACTCCGGCCGCGTCTCGGCACCCGGCCCCGGGATCGCCCCACCGGGGGCGGCCGTGTCCTTTACCGAAATCGTCGCGGCGGTATCCGCCGCCGAGTCACCGCGACCAGCCCATCTCAGCAATACAAATCGGACCACCTCTCCCACGAACAGCGCCATCAGCAGGTACCCGAAGACAGCACCCCACAGATAGCCCGGCCAGGCGATGATCCGAACGAGCCGAAACGGTGCCCGAAGGCGTTCGGCGACCACGGTCCCGATCAGCAGCACCGGCCCAACCACCACGATGGCGCTGCCGATATGCCGGGACACAGAGCCCGCGACAGTCGTATCACGCACGAGCCGCCGCCATACATACCAGTGCAGCCCAACACCTGACACCGCGAGAACGACAACTCCCACGACAACCGCGACAACCACAACAACGACCAACACGCACTCCCCACGACATACCGATGCGGACCCGACTCCCGTCGGGAGACCCATCCGAATCCCTGCCCTGCCGCGGTGCGCCAGGGTCCGATCACGCAATACCGCATCAAATCTGCGGCGGCCGCAATCGGCGGGCGGCGGCGTTGAGTACAACGCCGCCTCCCGCCGGCTGCACCTCCACGGGCAGCCGTTTCACCGAGTCCGGGCCCGATGTCGAGAGCCCCGAGTCCCGCTCGGACCTACCGCATCAGCAATCAGATGGTCCGGACTGATCAGCCAGGCAAACCGGCCTCGATGGCTTCGATGATGCGCGGGCGCAGTTCGGCGGCGCGGATGATGGCATCTACCGAACCGACCTCGACAGCGCGCTGGATATTGTGCACGCGGTCGAATTCTGCTGCGACCTCACCGAGTTTCTCCGTGCGGACCGACGTCCGGACCTCGTCGCGTTCCGCCGTCAGTGCCGCGCGGTCGGCGCCGACCGCGTTCGCGGTGCGTGCCTCGAGGTCCCGCACTCGCTGATCGGCTGCGGTACGGGCATCGACCTCGCCGGCGAAGACCACCGCGGCGGCGGGGGCGCCGCCGAGCACCGAGGCGAATGAGCCTTCCAGCGCGAGCACGGTCATATTCGGGTTGAGCAGCTTCGAGAAGACCACGAATGCGCCACCGTGATAGCGCGAGATCACGCAGAACACAATGGGCCCTTGGAAGTTCACGATCGCACGGCCGATCTCGGCGCCGTACTCGAGCTGCAGCTTCCGCATCGATTCCGGCGAGCCGTCGAAGCCCGACAGGTTCGCCAGCACCACGAGCGGCCGATTGCCGCTGGCCGCGCTGATCGCCCGCGCGGCCTTCTTCGACGACCGCGGGAACAGCGTGCCTGCCGTATAGGTATCCGGGCCATCGGTGGACGGGAAGCCGCGCCGCGGCACGCCCCTGGACTCGATGCCCAACAGGCACACCGGGATACCGCCGAGCCGCACGTCCTGCACCACGGCCGTCTCGGCGTCGGCCATCCCGGCCCAGCGTTCCAGTACCGGGTGGTCCTGATCGGATACCGCCCGCATGACAGTCCGAATGTCGAACGGCTTCTTGCGGTCCGGGTTGGCGGTGGCGGAGAAGATCTCACCGACGGTGGTGAAGTCGCTGCCCGCCACGACATGCGGGAAATCGGAGACGTCGCGATCGATCGGGTCACTGGTCCGGGACCGCCGCGGCGACTGCTCGCCGGGTGCCACGTAGGTGTGGTCGTAGTGCGACATCAGCACATCGCGCGCGGCAAGCAGATTCGGCGCCCAGTACTGCGCCTGCCCGTTCGGGCCCATCACCCGGTCGTAGCCGCCGATACCGAAGTTGTCCTCGGCCGACACACCACCGGAGAAGTCCAGTGCCTGCTTGCCGGTCAACACCATCGCCGAGTCCGGCGTCATCACCAGGATGCCCTTGGTGTGCATGAGCATCGTCGCCTCGGCGTTCCAGTACGGCTGCGCACCGACATTGATGCCCGAGACCACGATATTGATCTCGCCGCCGTCCTGGGTGAATTCGACGATCCGCTTGAGCGCCGCCGCCACCCAGTCCATGTTCTCGGTGCCCGACTGCATCGAGATCCGGGCACCAGAGGACAGCGCGTACCACTCCAGCGGCGCCTGCATCCGTTCGGCCAGGTCCAGCGCGGCGATCACGCGACGGCACTCCGGCTCCGAGAGCGCGCCGAGAGATTTCGTCGGATCACCGAGCAGCACCACCCTGGTGATGCCGTCCGGATACTGCTCGGTCGGCGTGGTGACCACGCCCGCGACAATCGCGGCCTTATTGCGTCCCTTGGGCCGGTCGACCGGCACCAGCGTGTGGTCGGTGTCGAGGTCGTATTCGGCGAACTCACCGAGCAGACCGGTCAACTCGTAGGGGTAGACGGTGTTGCGGCTGCTCGCCCGCAGCACCTTCTGCCGGTACTCGTCGAGTGGCTCGACCACCTCGTCGGACCGCTCGCCGATGGTCACCTCGGTGCCGCCGGTGGTGTCGAAGGTTATGCGCACGGCGACCTTGATCAGCTCGCCGGACCTCGGGGCCCGGTGCCGTGCGATGAGCAGGATCTCCTCCAGCCCGGCGCCCGCGGTCGTCGGCCGCACGCGATCGACGATCGTCTCCAACTCGGCGCGGGTGATGTCGACCGGCGGCCAGATGTACATCACGATGCGGTTGGTGTGGAAGCGCTTGGCCGACGGCCGCTGCGACTGTGCCCGGCGGATCGAGTCGAGGCAGGTGGCGATGGTGCTCTCGGCTGTCGGCAGTGCCAGCAGTCGGCCGTCCTGCTCGCGCAGCGCGGCCAGGTCACGCACCTGCGCGAATGCGACGAGGCGCTCATCGGACGGGTTTTCTTTCGCGATGCAGCGGAAGAGGTAGATCTCCTCGTCCGAGGACGGCAGCCGGGTGAGGTCGAACTTGCGCAGCCGCTTCATCTGCATCCGCTCCGCGATGTAGGGATGCAGGCCGCGGATCAACCGCTCCTCGACCATGCCCGTCGCGGACGGACGGAAGGTGAAGTGATGGTGCATCACCGCACCGCCGCTGCCCGCGACGGTCGCCGTGATCCGGTGTATCTGGTTCGGCAACGGCCGCGCACCGAGCACTTCCTGCAGCGCCGCCGCCATCGCGTCGAAGTCCTCTGGCTGCTTCTCCCAGCTCAGGTAGATGTCGACCTCGATGGACGCGGCCTCGCTCGCCAGTTCGGTGAGACCGCGCAGCACGGTGTCGAGCGCGTCGAAACTCACCGCTGCCGACACCAGGCTCAGGCCCCGGCGCTCGGCGATCACGAAGGTGCACCCGCTGGCCTCTCGCGTGTGTACGCTGGCCAGCCCCTTGTTTCCGTAGTACCGCCGGGTCAGGACCTCGAGCATGGCGGTGTTGTCCACGCGGCCGCGCACCAGCCGCTGACCGACCAGCCGCACCAGCGGCTCGGTGCTGCGCACCATCTCGGAAATGCGCTCGGCGCGATCGGGCGTTTCCGGATGCGCGTCGAGGTGGCTCAACTGCTTACGGACATTGGTGTAAACGCGGGCGCGGTTGCGCCGCAGCAGCGGCTGGCCGAACCAGGCATACACCAAACCGCGGGTGAGGTCCGCGATCACCGGGAAGCGCACCTGCGTCGCGGCCACCAGCCGCTCCAGCGCCAGACCGACCGGTTCACGCAGCGCCCGGTCCGGCACCGGCTCGCGCAGCCATTCGCGCAGGAATGTGGTGATGAGCGTGACGGTGTCGGATGGACGTTGCTGGGCGAGGAAGATCCGGAAGACCGCGGCTTCGAGCTCAGGGGAACGTTCCAGATCGGTGACACCGTAGTGCCCGAGCGCCTTGGCGAGCGTGGCCTGGTACGACTCCGGCAGCCCGGCCCGTTCGACGTCGAGGCTCTGCAGGTAGGTGTGGAAGTACTCGCGGGCGCTGTGGACATGCCCGTGGCCACCGTCCTCGTCCCCCGACCGGTTGTGGCTCAGTTCGGAGAGATCGGCGAACACCTGCACGAGTTCGATTTCCTCGGCGAGGGGCCGACGGTTGTCCGCAAGGGCTGCCCGGCGCACGGCGAGGTAGCGGTCGAGTACTCGGCGATCGTCATGCGGGTCGACGTCGAAACCCAGCAACAAGCTGCGCAGATCCTGCAGGCTGCGTGCCGTACCCTCGTGCGGCTGGTCCGGTGCAGACTCGCCGGGCAGGTCCAGCTCGACCGACTCGACCGCCGCCGCATCCTCGGCCTCGTCGTCATCGGCGAGCGGCTCCAGCCGCAGCAGCGGCGCACCGGTCTCCACCTGGGTGCCGACGGAAACAGCGCATTCCTTCAACCGAGCCCGGAACGGCGCGCGCAGCACCGTTTCCATCTTCATGCTCTCCAGTACCAGGACCGGCGCGCCCGCCTCGACCTCGGCGCCGATCTCCAGTGGCGTGGCAACGACCAGCGCGGGAGCGGGCGAGCGGACGACACCACCCTCGTCACGGCTGATCCGATGCGTCACACCGTCGACATCGACCAGATGAATCGGCCCGTGCGTACCGGTGATCACGCGGTAGCGGGTGCCGTTGACCACGATCTGCCCGGTGTGGCGGTCGAAGCGCTCGAGGTCCACATCAGCGGCGGCCGTATTGCCGCCCGACTCGATGCCGACTCGGAACCGATAGGCACCGATACGCGCGACGCGCACGCGGTAACCGACGCCGCGCAGCTTGAGGTCGTGCGGCCGACCGCTCTGATGCTGCACCTGGGGACGTCCACCCGCCGCCGTCGACAGCAGCCGGTGCCGCTCGACCCGCTCTTCCTCTTCATAAGCGTCGATGGCGGCGACGGCCACCGCGATCGCGGAGTGCCGATGCGATACGAGGCGGCCCTGGGCGCGAACACGGTCGATCCAGCCGGTATCCGCGCTGGCATCGATCACCTCGGGCTGGTTCAGCAGGTCGAGCACGAAGCTCTTGTTCGTCGCGCCGCCCTCGATGACGACCCGGGTCTTCGCCACTGCCCGGCGCAGCCTGCCCAGCGCTTCGTCGCGGTCTCGGCCGTAGGCGATGATCTTGGCGATCATCGAGTCGAAGTCGGCGGGAATCGTGTCGCCCTCGCTGACGCCGGTATCGACTCGAATGCCGGGCCCGGCGGGCAGGTCCAGCCGCGCGATGCGGCCCGGAGCGGGCGCGAAGTCGCGGTCGGGATCCTCGGCATTGAGCCGGGCCTCGATCGCATGTCCGCGCTCAGCCGGAGGTTCGCCCTCGAGCTTGCCGCCCGATGCCACCAGCAGCTGCGCCCGAACCAGGTCGAATCCGGTGGTGCACTCGGTGATCGGGTGTTCGACCTGCAGGCGGGTGTTGACCTCGAGGAACGCGAACAGCTCGTCACCCGGGTGGTACAGAAATTCGACGGTCGCGGCGCCGCGATACCCGACCGCGATCGCCAACCGCTCGGCCGACTCCTTGAGCTCGGCCGCCTGTTCGGGGCGCAGCACCGGCGACGCAGACTCCTCGATGACCTTCTGATTGCGCCGCTGCACCGAGCAATCGCGGACGCCGAGCGCCCACGCGGTCCCCTGGCCGTCCGCGATCACCTGGACCTCGACATGCCTGGCGCCGGTCACCAGCCGTTCCAGGAAGACCACGCCACTGCCGAATGCGCGCGCGGCTTCCTGACGGGTGCGCTCGTAGGCGTCGACGAGCTCGGCCTCGTTCGTGATCACCCGGATACCCCGGCCGCCACCACCGGCGGTCGCCTTCAGCATCAGCGGGTAGCCGATCTCGGCGGCGGCCGCGAGGGCTGCGTCCACGGTTTCGACCGGTCCGCGGCTCCACGGCGCGACCGGCACGCCGACTTCCTCCGCGATCAGCTTCGCACCGATCTTGTCGCCGAGCTTGCGCATGGCTTCCGGACTGGGGCCGACGAAAGTGACGCCGATCTGCTCGCAGAGTTCGGCGAACGCCGGATCCTCCGCGACGAAACCCCAACCGACCCACGCGGCGTCGGCCTTGGTCGTCACCAGAGCTTGCTCGAGCGCCTTCAGATCCAGATATGGGCGCGCGGACGCGGGACCGAGGTCGTAGGCGATGTCGGCCTCGCGCACGAATGTCGCGTTCCGGTCGACATCGGTATGCAGAGCGACGGTTTCGATCGGTCTACCGGTCTCCGCGGCCAGATCTTGGACGGCATGGATGAGGCGCATGGCGGCCTCTCCGCGGTTCACGATGGCGATGCGGCTGAACACTCGCCAGCTCCTTCCATTCCAAAGCTCTGGCCCGCTCGGGCTAGGGGTTGCGACTACCGGTCCCGCGTAGTCTGCACCCCATACTGCTCGCAGGTACAGACCGTCCGGCGGTTACCCGCGCGTATCGTGGGAAATCCCTCATACGGGCCTATGACAGTCGGTGGCGGAATTCCTCGATCCGGCCAGGTTCCAGTACCGTGCCCGTGATCGGGTCGTAGTTCGGCGCGGGTATCGATGAGCGCATTCGAACGGGAGTGGAAGACGTCGATTTTCGACCAGCATCGCCAGATGTGTTGACCTGCAACGTTTCTTCGTTTTCCGAGCTCGCGCTGCGGCGGGGGCGTATCCGATCGGCGCGGGCACCCGAGCAGCTCTGAACGCTCCGCCGCAGTGTAGGAGGTGATCTGTGTGGCCGACATTGTCGATGTATTGCACGCCCGTTGCGCCGAGGTCGCGGGCGAGGCGATCCTCTCCGGAGCGGAGCACCCGACCCTGACGCTGACCACTCGTGAAGTAGCCGACCTGCTCAACCATGTGGCCGACCTACGCCGCCGCTACCACGACATCGACCTCGCCCACCGCGAACTCGACCACCGCTACACAGTGCTGCGCCGAGCCGCCAGCGATGCCACTGCATCGTTGGATCGGATCCGCGCCGCACTGGAGCAGCGCACCGCGCACCCGGAAGCGCAGGCCCGCCAGGCATGCACCATCGCCCGTTTCGCTGCCCAGAACCTCACTGCCGCAAACCTGAACACCGAGAAGGCGAATTGACGATGCGGCGCGCGATGCGGCTCGTCACGAAGATCGGGGGGTGAACACCTCGATATCGAGCCCGGTCAGAATCTGATAGGCGGTCGGCCCGGTCACGCCGCATAACGCGCGATCGGTGACGTGGAAGACAAACGATTGCCGTCCACGCCACCGACACCGCGTTTGCGCCAAGCCACCACCAACGCCGATCCTGTCGGATCTCAGCAGGCGACAGGGGCAGGTTCGCCGCGAACCCGGCCCTCGAGCCACCGCAGTACCTCAGGTGCGCCCGCTGCCGCTGCGGACAAATGCTCGGGCACGGACACCGTCATCGTCTGCAGCCGCACCCCGGAATTGCACCAGCGGCGGTCGGTGTTTTCGATGGCGCCGACCGGAACCAGTGGGTCGCTCGGCGAATGCCATTCGAACATGGGCATTTCCGGCACCCCTGGGTAGAGCTCCAGACTGTTTTGCTCCACTATCGTCCGGGCCTCGGGCCTGTCGAAGATCGACGTGGTGGTGACGAATTCGCGAGCGCTGCCGTTGGCGCCGATGGCGAGGATTTCGTTGGTGCAGCGGTTGGCCATGGCGTCACGGAGCGCGACGCCGCGCGGGTTGAGATACAAGCTGGTCGGCACTTGGTCCGGATACTCCCGCTCCAGACCGATTGCCGTCGCCATGGCCAGCCCGAAGGCCGGATGCGGGTCGAGGCCGAGCGCCTCCGCCATCGTCAGCAGGTTCATCGGTGCGCCGCCGATGGCCGCGCCCGCGATCTGTAGCTCACTTGCATACGACGGCTGCAGCACTGACGCCCATGAGGTGGCCAGGCCGCCGCCGGAGTAGCCCGCCATCGTCACCGGACTGTGCTGCACCGCGAGTTCGGGCAGCCGTTTCACCGCCCGGATGCCGTCCAATACGATGTGCGCACCCAAATGCGCCGCTCCGAGCGCGAACTGCGGTCCCAGATGATCCGGCATCGCGACAGTCCACCCCTCCTGCAGCACCGCGTTCAACATCGACGCCGTCGCGGCCAGATTCAGATCGCCGGTGTACAGCTTGTGCGATACCGCGCAGTCGGTGCCGAGTGCATTGATGAAGTGCTGGTACGACAGCAACGGCGCGTCGGGCTGATGGCCGAAAGGGGTAATGACTGTGGTGGTCGCCGCGATCGGCCCACCGTGCGAGTCGGTCGAGCGGAATTTGACCAGTGTGACGGTGGCGCCGGGGAAGAGGGGCACCGGTGGCATCGCCCGCACGTCGAGGATGTCACCCGGTTGGTGTGCTGCCACATCCCCCGGGGTGGCATAGAACGGATCCGGATCGGGCACCGGATACAGCGGTTCGGCGGTTGCCGTCGTCGCCAGCAGCGCAAGTGCCATACCGCTGAATGCACCCAGGACCTTGGTCCAACCGCTGCGTCTACTACCGAAGAAAGAATGGAACGGAAGAGTCACGACCTTGACCTCCACGGATAGTTCGCGGGCATAGTCGACAAGCCAGGCTGAATACAAATACCACATTCGGCAAATCTTCAGCGACACTATGGAAAGAAAGCCTGATCGGCCCAAATAACCGGCAGTCGGGCGTCCGATGCGAGCCCAGACCGGTGCCCTCGTCGAACAATTCGGAGCAAATAACAGTTACGCCATGCCGGGACGGCCCCCCGGCATCCGCCAGCCGAGCCGATCTGCAGCATGTCCACATGCTCGACGACTTGACGCGCTCGCGTCCCGCACGTTCACCGCGCGCCCACTCATGCGCACCGAGGCAATACCAGCCCGGCCGAGTCGTGAACGGATATGCCCTTGATAGTTAGGAAGGCGATGACCGACTCCAGCGCGGGATAAACTGCAGCCTGGCAGATTTCGCAATTGGCGAGCAAACAGGCCACGGTTTCATTGGCGTCGCCCTTGGTATGGCCGTTGAGACCGACCGGACCGCGCTTGATCCAAGCCCATGACGTACACGGCCGGCAGATAGCGCGCCGCACCATGCGCATCCGGCGCGCCTCGCTCGGCACCACACCCGCGCGCTCGTCGAACGGCAGCTCGGCCAGGCTCTGGGACAGGTAGCCGACGGCTCGGTACACGGCACCCACCGGCCAGTCCCGCAAGACCCGGTGCCCTCCACCTTTCCGATGCCGTCGAGCCAGGTGCGCTCGGTGCGCAGGCCGACGACCGTGCCGCCGGCGCCGAGGATCTCGGTCGGAGACTCGAAGAAATGCCGGAACGGCTTGTGTGGACCGACGTCGCGTATCGCCCACTGCTCCAAGGTATTCGCAACCATATCGACCCGCCTCGACTGTCGCCGTGCGGTTTCCGAACCCGCGTCGTAATCGATATCCTCGGGATCGACGATGACCTCAATGGTCGGCGAGTGGTCCAGTCCCCGCAGTTCCGGCGGCGTGCAAATTCCCGGAGTATCACCAGCTGGTCGGACAGCCGATTCCAGCTGCGCGGCATACTTCACCAATATCTCGGCCGGTCCCGACGGTGGCTGGCGACGGCGCCAGATGGCCCGGAAGCTCGACGGCGGCCTCGTTCACCGATGACGAGGCCGTGCGCGACAGGATGCCGCCCACGGGGTTGCCGGTGGTTGCGGCGGCCCCATGGGCAGCGCATGATCACCCGTGCAGTTGGGCAGCGGATACGTCCACACCCAGTCCGTTCTCTCCCGGCGGTGAGCCCGGCAGCGGCGAGCTGTCGAGGTATCGGATCTCGTAGACCCGCTCGGTGAACTTCCAGCCGTCCGCCGTTCGCCGGTAGCGATCGTGGTAGATCGCATAGTTCAAATGTGAACTGCCACTTCGCAACCGGCCGAATTCACAGATGTGGGCGCGACCGGAGGCGGTATCGCCGTCGATATCGACCGCGCCGGGATGGGTGTGCTGCACGAAGTAGTCCCAGGCGTCTTGCATTCGCGGCATTGCGGTCTCCAATTCGGCGCGTCCGGAGACTTCGATACCCGCATCGGGGATGCGCAGCACCGCGTCGTCGGTGAACAGCGCTGCCAGGCGCTCGAAGTCGTGCATCATCACCGCGTCGGTGAATCCGGCGCAGAGTGCTTCGATTTCGATACGGTCGACGAGTGACCGAAAGTCGTTTGGCGTAGACATCATTGGCTCCTCAGGAATTGACGAGAGTGGTTTCGGCACTGGCCTGCCGTAGCGGTGCGAGCGCGCGGCTCCATGCGACGACCTGGTCCAGCAGCGTGCTCAGGGCTGTGGCGTGGCGGTCGCCCGGTTTGAAGGTGGTGTAGTTCTCGAAATCGGCGAGCACCGAGATCGTGACCTGGTGGCTCACATCGGCCATGCCCAGGGCGCCGCAGACCAGCCGCAGCTGCTCCACCGCGCGGACGCCGCCGCCCGCACCGTAGGAGACGAATCCGACCGCCTTGTCGGCCCACTGCGCGAACAGGTGGTCGATCGCGTTCTTCAGCACTCCGGGGGCCGAGTGGTTGTACTCGGGGGTCACTATCACGAAGCCGTCGAACGGGGCGATTCGCTCGGCCCAGGCTCGGGTGTGCTCATGGACGGAGGGACCGAACATCGGCGCCACCGGCTCGTCCAGATGCGGTAGCGGGTGGTCGCGCAGGTCGATCAGTTCGAACTCGGCGTCGTCGCGACGCGATGCCATGTCCAGAACCCACTGGGCGACCTGTGGGCCGTTGCGGTTGGGCCGGGTACTGCCGAGAATGATGCCGATTCTGATCACGTCCGGGAACTCCTGCTCTGCTGAAAGTGTCACGACCTTCCGACGATGCAGCGGGTCGGAATGTCAGGCCGTCTCACAGTCCGGGTGGCTATTTCGTCAATTAGGTGAGGGCCGCATCGACCGAAGGAGCCGACACATGACCGATCCACAGCTGCGCTCGGTGATCAGCGAACGCCGTCAGCTGATCAATCTCGCCTACCGCCTGCTCGGCTCGCTGGCCGAAGCCGAGGATGTGGTGCAGGAGACCTATGCGCGCTGGTACGCGTTATCCGAGCGGCAGCGGCAGGATGTGGTGACGCCAGGCGCCTGGTTGACCACGGTCGCCAGCCGCATCTGCCTCGATCTGCTCGGCTCGGCGCGAACCAGGCGGGAACGCTATGTGGGCGAATGGATTCCGGAACCGGTACCCGACCGTTCCGAATGGCTCGGTGGCCCGGCGCCCGCCGATCCCGCCGACCGGGTCACCCTCGACGAGTCGATCAGCATGGCCTTCCTGGTCGTGCTGGATTCCATGACACCGGCCGAGCGGGTGGCCTTCGTACTGCACGACGTGTTTCGATACTCCTTCGCCGAGGTCGCCGACATCGTCGGGCGCACCCCCGCGGCCTGCCGTCAGCTCGCCTCCTCCGCCCGCCGCCGCATCCACACATCACAGGGTCCATCGGGCACCCAGCGCGCCGAGGTGGTCCGGGACTTCAAACGGGCCTGGGAGACAAGAGATATCGAGGCGCTGATCGGCCTGCTCGATCCGCAGGCGACCGCGACCTCCGATAGCGGCGGCCTGGCCCCGGCCTTCCTGCACCCGATCAACGGCGGCGAGCAGATCGCCCGCGCCTGGGTCGAAATCGCCGCCCGAGCCCCCGAGGTGACACTGCTCGAGCGCACCGTGAACGGCCAACCCGGCCTGGTGGCGCAACTCGCCGACGCCATCGTGTCCGTCTACGCCTTCGATATCGCCGACGGCCGCATCACCCGCATCTGGGCCATCCGGAACCCGGAGAAGCTGCGGCCCTGGACGGCGGGATGAACTGTGCCGACCGCGCAACCGAGCTCGACCGGTGAGATGAGTGGGACGCGCACTTGGGCGGGCAAGGCCAGGCCTGAAGCGGGCCGGTATCCGCTGATTCAGTGGGCTTTCTGGAGCCAGTCCCGGTAGTGCGTTGGTGCCAGGTGTGCGTCCGGGCCTGCGATGAGCACATCGCCGGGGACGGCTGCGAACATGCCAGCCGTGTCGTCGGTGACGACGGTCCGGCTGTCGTGCTGTGCCGCGAGGGTAACCCTGCCGAGTTCGTCGAGCCGGAAGACGTCCGGCCCCGCGACGTTCCAGTCGATCCCGTCTCCCACGGCAGCGCCACCAGTAGTCGACTACCTTGTCGCGCTTCCAGCATCCCATCAGCAAACCGCCGATGGGGTGTTTCTATCAGTCCTCCATGAATTCGAACCCTGCGGGGTCATGCCGGAACTCGACGGCAGAATCGAGCAGATTGTGTGGATCCCACATGGCCCCATGGACGAAAGAATCGCATCTCCGGATCGGCTCCGTGACCACCTGCACTAATCCTGCCCGCCTAAATGACCTCAGCGACATGACATCTCAACCATCCGCACATGCCGATGTGCGGGCGGGGTGTGCTGGTCCTGCGCGTATCAATAGCGGATACACACGTGTCGGAGCTACAAGCGTCGTATCAGCTGAAAAGGCCGGCGCGCGCGGCGGTCAGCGACAGTGCGGCGGCGGCGTCGGCGGTAGTGTCGTCCACAGACTCGCCTGTGATCAGGACACGCAGGTAGATAGGCGCCACAAGGGTTTTGATCACCTCGGCGGCATCTGTGCCGCTGGGAATCTCGCCGCGCGTGATCGCACGCGCGACGACCGGCAGCGCCCGGCGGATACGGTCGCGGAAGACATGACGCGTGGCATCGGGCGGCGACGGCAACCCGGCGGAGGGCAGCATGACCGCGAGGACCGCCCGCCCGGACGGGCTGTTGATCCACCCGACGAGGCTGCGCGCCAGCGCACGCAAATCGTCCTCGACCGAACCGGTATCAGGAATGGGGATTTCCGCGGCGACACTGTCGGCCAGTGCATCGGCGATCAAGGCGTCGCGGTCGGGCCATCGCCGGTAGACCGTGGTCTTGTGCACACCGGCGCGCTGAGCGACGTTGTCGACGGTGAACGCGGAGTACCCTCGCTCGCTCAGTTCAACGACGGTCGCGGCGAGCACGGCTGCACGAACCTTTGGTCCACGGCCGAGGGGCGCGGCAGAACTCATTGCAACTCCCAGTTGCGATATCGGTGAAAGTCGGGCAGGCTGACAATATCGCAACTCAGTGTTGCGATGTGGAGATGGGAGTTCCGATGCTGTCGAAATCCGTCCGAGCTGCGGCGCTGTTGTTTCCCGGCCTGCTCGCCGGAGCGTTCGGATATGGCGCGGTGAACGTGCTATACGCATTTCGTGAAGTGCCCCTTGATGTTCGGTTCACGTTTCATACCGCGTTGATGCGCGTCAACGGCCCGGTCATGCAGACACTGATGGGTCTGGCCGTCCTGAGCACACTGCTGCTGGCGGTGCGATCGAAGTCACGGCCACGGTGGGTCGCGGCGAGCGCCTCGGCGCTGACGTTCGTCTCGTTCCTGGTGACCCGTTTCGGAAACGTGCCGATCAATCAGCAGATCAAACACTGGGCAGTGGGAACGCCACCCAGCGATTACGCCGAGATCCTCCGGCGCTGGGAACTGTTCCATTTCACCCGAACCGGGTGCGCCCTCATCGCATTCGTCCTGGTGATCACGATAGTCATCGGGTCCGGCGCTATCGACGAACACAACCGCCAACCCGGCAGGGCCGGCGGCAAGCCCGCGATCGATGCCCACCCAGCGCACTGAAGGAAGACCCGGTGACGACACTGTCCACCAAACACAAGATCCGCAACCGCATAGTCGCGCTCTCGCATCGCGTCGGCTTGCCGTTCGGCCCCATGCAACTGCTCACCCTCCCTGGCCGCACCAGCGGGCACCCCCGTACCACTCCCGTCGCGCCGATACTCATCGACGGCACCCACTACCTCGTACAGGCGTACCCCAACGCCGACTGGGTGAAGAATGCCCGAGTCGCCGGTCACGGCGTGCTGACGCGCGGGCGGAAAACGCGGATCGTGAATCTGATCGAGGTGCCCGAACAGCAGCGGGAACCCATTATGCGCGAGTTCCCCACCCAAAACCCAAGGGGAACACAAGCTTTCATCAGAAACGGGCTGGTCGACTCCGCTTCACCGGACAGCTTCGCCGCCGCAGCGCCCCGATGCCCGGTATTCCGCGTCGAGCCGGTGAACACGTCGGGAACATCGACTGGACCCGCCTTGTGAATGCCATGGAGCGAACAGCTCGAACTAAAGGTACGCCTCAGCGTGGCGAACATCCGGAAGTGCCGCTGGGCGGGCGATCTGAACAGTGAGATCCACGGCGGTGCAGACCGTCCGATGATGCCGCCGGACGCGTGTACCTCAGGTGACAGATCCGGCCTCATGTGGCGTGGAGAGCCGGGCTCACCGAGCCGTGAAGGTACCCACCCCCGAGGACAGAGTGATGCCGAAGCCACCAGCGGTCGCGATTGCGACGATCTGTCCTGCTCCGGTTAACACCGGCACCGGAGCCGGGGCGCAGTCGCAGGGCTGCTGCGCTGTTTCCCGATCTGCCACGTCCACCACACCGATCGCTCCGGTCGTCAGATTCGACCACTGGATCCGGGCGTGGGACTCGAAAATGGTGCCATCGCCGAAGGGGGCGGGGTTGGCGACACCGAAGGTAGTGACCCCCGGGGCGTCGCCGACGGTCGCCGTCAAGTAGATACTGAATTGCGTTGGCACACCCCCTGATTGGGATACCTTCACCAGCGGCAGTCGGAACGTGGCCATTTCCGCGGCGCGAGCCACGGTGTGCTGCCCCAGCACCGACGCACCGACCACCGCACCGGCGACACTGAATTTGGCGACCACGCCAGCAACCCGGCCAACCACGTTGTTCGTCACTAGCCCTCCTCACGGTCGATTCCTGCCTGCATCGAGATCGGCGACATCCTGACGATCGATCACGTGATCACCGGATCAGCTTCGCCGACAGCCCTATTCACAGCGCTGCCCGCGCATTCGACAAGGCGCCACGAACGAGCATCCCGCCCAGTAAACAACCCGAGGTGCAATATTTGCGGCATCGACCCGCCCAGACTTGCGGCATGCCGGTCGCGTGACAGGGCTCGATCTTGATCAGGACACGCTTTCCGGCGGCCACAAAGACATCGGCGCCCTTGTTGGCAGCGGCGGTGCAGAAGTCCATGCCGACCGTGGCAGCGTTCGATGCACCCCGAATTACCTGGATGCAATTGAGGAAATGCCCTAGCACGTTGCGCGGTACGCGCATTCCTGTCGCGGAAATATCCCGCGATGTTTGTGACTCGGCCGGAACTATCCGATCGGGTTCAGAATCCCAGGTGCACGAGTCTGCGCTGCCGAAGAGAAGCGGTGCCCCCAGTAGCTGGGCTTGTTGTAGGTTCGCGCCACCCAGCTGAGATCGTCCACGACCAATCCTCCATGCCCGAGTTCGATCTGGAAGCTCGACGGAGTCGTGATGTAGATCGAGGTCATGAGGTCGTTGGTGTGCCGACCGAGACTTTGCATGATTTCGGTGTCTGAACAGGTTTCGGAACCCATGTTGCGGAACGGCTTTCGAAACGATTCGTGACTCTCTCGCGTCTGGCCCCACTATCTCGCATCGAGGTCCCTCCCCTGGACACCGGCAGGATCCTGAGCGCATGGGAAAGGCACGCCACGATGTCGGCTAGTGGCCGCCGAGCAGTCCTTGTTCGGCGGCGTACGCCTCGAGGCGGTCCGCCAGCTCGTGTGGGCGGCTCAGTGCGGGGGTGTGCCCGCAGTTGATCTCGTCGGGGGTGATGCCCAGGCGTTCTTGGGTGACGCGGTGCAGGAAGCCAGCGGGGAACAGGCGGTCGTCGTGTCCGATCAGGACTCGCGTGGGGACACCGGGCCAGGTGTCGAACGGCGACGGTTCGCTCATCCGGGCCTCGGACTGGGTGCGCGATCGGGTCAGCGCTTCGGCGGCCAGCTCCGGCGGAACGTCCTGGTAGAAAAGGGCGATCGTATCGTCGTATCGGACCCGCTCTTCCTCGTCATATCTCGTATTGGTCCAGTAGTCGGCGGGCGCCTCTCCCGGCCTGGGGATCATGGGCGCGATCAGGACGAGCAGTTCCACCGCCACCCGGTCGCAGACGAGCGGGGCGGTGAAGCCGCCGAACGATTGCGCGACCACGACGAGATCGGTCCGGTCGCCGATCGCACCGACCACGGTGTCCGCGTACTCGGACAGGCCAGCCGAGTCGTCGTCGCATGGCAGATCCGGAGCGATGGCCGCATGGCCTCGTGCATGCAGTTCGGCCGCCACCAGATGCCAGTACCAGCCGACATCGCCAGCGCCGTGGATGAAGACGAATGTGGCCACCCGGCCTCCTTCCCAAGAGCCTGATCGAGATTGCCACCTGGCTCCAGTGCAAATCGACGCGCAGGCCGCACTTCCCGGTTTCGTGGTGAGGTTAGGCGACGGTACCGACAATCTCGGCCGCCCTGCCGGGTGCGCAGCAAAGCGTTTGCCAGGGCGAGGTGGCGTTCTCGCCGTCTGGATTGGTCAATATTTATGCAGCGGTCCGTCGGTCGCGCGCGATCGGCACCCGCCACACACCAGCTGCACCACCCCACCCGAGATCCGCGCCACCTTGCGCGAACAAGGAGGAAGAACAAGTGCGTTCCAACAAAGTCGGTGCCATCGCCGTTGCACTTGCTGCCGCCACCGTGGCCGCAGCAAGTCCGGCGCAGGCCGATGAACCCACCCCTGGTGCGCCCACCGAGATCATCTCGATCGATCTCAACCTGCTGGGATGTTCCATCGGCGCTGGGCTGGGCGTGGACCTCGTACTTGCCCTCGCCAGCACTGGTTCCAGTTCCAACGCCAGTGTTTCCTCCGGACTGGCGGCCCGCCTGCGCGCCGCCGGTTGCCTGCCCTGGCCCCGGTAATCGTGATGACCCGCATCGGCTGACCCGATGTGCGGTGATCTCCCTGTCTGCGGTCTCGGCGCGGCCTGGTAACCAGGCTGCGCCGAGGCCGCAACTCGCCTGTGTGGCAATGATTGTCGGCTCGCAAGTAGCACCGGCAGCGGCGCCCCTCGAACAGATCGCGCGAATCTCGCACTCCGATCGGCGATTCCGGGTTTTCGATCTCGTCTGGCGCGACCCCGGAAGCCGGACCACCGTGAGTACGTCAACCCCGCGGGGAATCATCAGGGACGCATACACATTCAAATATCATCCGATCTTGATAGACCGAATCCACTGCGTACCAGCAACATTCGTGATATCCCCACCATCGGGAATGCAGGAGGGACTACGGCGACCCGCGCCATCGGGTTTACTTGCAGGACTCAACCCTCGCTGCAATGGAGCGTCCACGTGGGGTCAGATTCGTCGCAGGCAAACCGACACGGTGGCATCGTCCCGCCGGGTTTTATCGGCCTCGAACCAGGTGCTAACGAATACCTTGTTGTGGCAGTTGATTTCGACCTCACCAGCCGTGGTGAGGCGGGGTTCCGTGACCTCGCGATGCTGCTGCCCGAGCCGGTGACGGTCTGGCTGACCGCCCAGCCGCCCGCGAGCGTCGCCGATACGGCGTCGGGTGCGGCCTACACCGCGTGGTGGTGGAATCGGCTTGCCGCATCCGGTGCGCAGATCGACGCGGTACTCGGGTATTGCGCGGGCAGTGTGTTCGCCTGCGCCCTCGCCGATGAGGTGGCACGTCGGCAAGGCCGCCGACCCGCCACCGTCGTCTTCAATCCCGGTCGCCCCACCAGGGATTCGGTGTTCCGCGATATGCGCACCACCCTGACTTCGCTGTCTTCGCTGTCGGCCGCCGAACGCAACGACCTCATCGGCACGGCGAGCGCCCTGCTCGAGGAGTGGCCGCGTGATATTCCCGGCATCCTGGATCGACTCCTGGCGCTCTATCGCGACGCCGCCAGCGACGCCTTCGGACGAGTCGGTATCGCACCGGACGTCGGTGCCGAGCTGATCGATGTATTCGCCTCCTACACAGCGTATTTGAGGGCGGCGTCATCCATTGCGCCGCACCCTCGGTGGTCGTCGGCGACCGCCGTGATCTCTATGGAAGACGACGGGGAACCAGGCTTCACCGCGCAACGCATCCCCACCGCGATCGGCCGCCGCGACCTGTTGCGCACACCTCAGGTCGCCCGCCTGGTCATGAACGCGATGCAACCGGAAGGTAGGAGATGACATGGCGACCGGCACCTCCACTGTCACAGAGCTGTTCCGCGAACAGGTACACCGGATCGGCGATGCCACGGCCGTCGTGCATCCACGCGGGCGGCTGAGCTACCGCCAGCTCGACGACATCTCCACACGACAGGCCCGAGCATTGCACCGCCACGGCGTGCGCCGCGGCGACCTCGTCGCGGTGTACCTCGACAACTCGGTCGATCTCGTCATCGCGCTGCTCTCGATCGTCAAGAGCGGGGCGGGTTATCTGCCGTTGGCCGTGACCGATCCACCGCCGCGGACCGAGGCACTGCTGCGGGCGGCCGAACCGAAACTCGTGCTGGTCGAACAGAACTGGCCACAGTGGATGTCCGGACTCGCTCCCATCGTCCCGTTGGGTGTGCAGACCCACGACGACTCCCCCGGCAACGCGCCACTCGGCCCGGCGCCACACGATGCCGCCTACGTCATCCACACGTCCGGTTCCACCGGCCGACCCAAGGGCGTCGTCATCGAACACGGTGCCCTCGCAACATATCTGCGTTGGGCCGTGACGTGGTATCCGGGCTTGGCCGGGTTGGTGCGCGTGCACTCCTCGCCAGCGTTCGACATGTCGGTGACGAGTCTGTTCGGCCCGCTGGTCGCGGGTGGAACGCTCGATATCGCGGCCCTCGACGACCCCGGCGAGAACCACGATGCGCCGACCTTTCTCAAGGTGACTCCCGCGCATCTGCCGCTGCTGCGATCCACCTTTCCGCACTGCGCACCCACCTCGGACCTCATAGTGGGCGGCGAAGCGCTCACCGGTGCGATGCTCGTCGACTGGCGGCGCGAGCATCCGGCGGCCGCCGTCATCAACGAGTACGGGCCCACCGAGGCGACGGTCGGCTGCTGTGTCCACCGGGTGGGGCCGGGCGATGCACTCGCACCCGGGCCCGTCGCCATCGGCCTGGCCACCCCGGGCACCCGGCTGTACCTGCTCGACTCGCGACTCCTTCCCGTCGACGAGGGTGAGTTGTACATCGCCGGGTCCCAACTCGCGCGCGGCTACCTGCACAGCCCCGGGCTCACGGCCGCCGCCTTCGTCGCCGACCCGCTCGGGCCGCCCGGCACTCGGATGTACCGCAGCGGCGACCGCGTCCGCCGCCGAGACGATGACCTGCTCGAATTCGCGGGCCGGGTGGACGACCAGCTGTCCATCAACGGATTCCGGGTCGAGCCGGGCGAAATCGCCGACATGCTCACCCGGGCCGCCGATGTGGATCGAGCCGCGGTGGTCGCTCGCGATGACGGATCCGCGGGCACCGGGCTCATCGCGTACGCCACACCGGCACCCGGCGCCACCCCGACCGCAGGTGCGCTGCGGCAGTACCTGGCCGACCGGCTTCCGGGACACCTGGTGCCGACGACCATCGTGCTGCTCGAAGCTTTCCCACTGACCCCGAACGGCAAGCTCGACTACGCCGCACTGCCGGAACCCACGGAAAGTGCTGGGCAGCAGGCGGATTCGTCCGCAGCGCCGCAGACACCCACGGAACAGCTCGTCTGTGAGCTCATGGCCGAACTGCTCGAACTCGAAGAGGTCGGCGTCGACGACGACTTCTTCGCCCTCGGCGGAACCAGTCTGGCCGCGGCGCGCCTGGTGACCCGGGCGCGCCGCAGCGGCGTGGATTTCACCCTCACCGACGTGCTGAGCCACCGCACGGTGCGCAGGTTGCTCGATCCCCACTTTCCGGCCCGGCACTGAGGAGACGATATGGCACCGACGCTGCCCGCCGAACTCCCCCACCTCGGCCCCGTCGCGGGCGTGCTCGAAACCAATGGGATCACCTCCGCGGCGGTCTATCCGCTCCCGGACGACCTCGTCGACATCCCCGGATGGGCACGGCAGCACCGCGCGGAAATCCGGGCCGTACTGGCCCGGTTCGGGGTGGTGCTACTGCGCAACATAGCCGTCGAACTCGACCTCTTCGGACGAATCGTCGCCGCCGTCGGCGGCGAGCCGCTGTCCTACCGCGACCGGTCCACGCCCCGCTCGCGGGTCGACGGAAACATCTACACCTCCACGGAATACCCGGCAGACCAACGGATTCCACTGCACAACGAGAATTCATATGCCGATGTCTGGCCCACGTTGCTGTTCTTCTTCTGCGCCGTACCCGCCCAACACGGCGGATCGACGCCGGTCGCCGACAGTCGCGCGGTGTTCGACCGAATCGACGCCGACATCCGCACGCGATTCGCCGACGGCATTGTCTACACCAGGACCTACCGTGACGATTTGGGGCTGGGTTGGCAGGAGGCGTTCCAGACCGATTCGCGGTCCGAAGTCGAGGACTATTGCGCCCGGCACGGCCAACAATGCGAGTGGGACGGCCGGGTCCTGCGAACCCGCTTCCACCGACCGAGTTGGCGTACCGAGCCCTCTTCCGGCAGCACGGTGTGGTTCAACCAAGCCCACTTGTTCCATGTGTCGGCGCTGGACGAGGAGATCCGCGAGGCACTGCTGCTGAGCTACCCCGAGAGCGATCTCCCCCGCAACGCGTATCACGGCGACGGCAGTCCGGTGGCCGCGGATGATCTCGGGCGCATCGACGAGGTCTACCGGGAATGTGCCCTCACGATCCCGTGGCGGCGCGGCGATCTGATGCTGGTCGACAATATGGTGGCGGCGCACGGCCGCATGCCCTACCGCGGCGCGCGCCGCGTACTGGTGGCCATGACATGAGCGGCAACAGCACCGAACAGGGCGTGGCCGTCTATGCGGCGTCATTCGGCCAGCGTCGGCTGTGGTACGCAGAGCGCCTGGAGCCGATGAGCCCGATCGCCAACGTGCCCTTGGCAATACGCTTGCGCGGCCCCTTCGATCCCGCGGCATGGCAGCGAGCGGTCGATCTAGTGGTGCAGCGGCACGATACGCTGCGTACCTGTCTCGCTGATCGCGGCGGGGCACCGGAGCAGGTGGTCCTCGACACCTGCCGGGTGCGCGTCGAAATCGAAGAAATCCCCGAGTCGGACGCCTCGGATTTCCTCGACCGCATCGCGACCACCCCCTTCGATCCGACCGTCGCGCCGCTGCTGCGCATCGCCCTCGCCCACTTCGCCGACACGGATCACCTGCTGGCGATCACCATGCACCATGCCGTCACCGACGGCTGGTCGTACGGCGTGCTGCTGCGCGAACTTTCCGAAAGCTACGCCGCAATTCGCGCGGGCGCGATCCCGGATCCGCCGGAATTGGCAGTGCAGTACGGCGATTACGCCGAGTGGCAGCAGGATGCCGTCGCGGCGGGCCGATGGGACGATCAGGCCGACTTCTGGCGCGCCGAACTCGCGGATATGCCGCTGGTACTGGATTTGCCGACCGACCGGCCACGGCCAGCGGTGCGATCATCGGCGGGCGAAGCAATTCCGTTCACGGTGTCCGCGCCGACCGCCGCGGGCATTCGGGAGGCGGCGCGCCGACTCGGCGGCACCGTACATATGGCGCTGATGGCCGCGTTCCAGGCGCTGCTCGCCGACGTCGCCGGTCAGGACCGGTTCGTAGTCGGCACGGCGGTGTCCGGCCGCAGCCCCGCGGCGGTGGAGAATCTGATCGGGTTCTTCGTCAACACCGTTCCCGTCAAGGCGGATTGTTCGGGCACGCCAACCTTCCCGGAGTTGTTCGGCCGGGTTCGGGAGCAGTTGCTTCGGGCCTACGCCCACCAGGACCTACCGCTGGACCACATCGTGGACGCCGTGCGCCCGCC
Source organism: Nocardia sp. NPDC004604 (assembly GCF_040609795.1). NCBI lineage: Bacteria > Bacillati > Actinomycetota > Actinomycetes > Mycobacteriales > Nocardiaceae > Nocardia > Nocardia sp. NPDC004604. The sequence goes on along the minus strand of NZ_JBEXLC010000013.1, from coordinate 30,040 downwards.
GCGGGATCCGGCACGCACTCCGCTGTTCCAGGCCATCCTCACCTACGGCCCGCATCCGATCGCCGAACTGCGCCTGCCCGATATCGAGCTGGAGTACGTCTGCGTCGCCCCCTCCGGCGGCTGCCATTCCGACCTCGATCTCATCGTCTACGACGATGGAAAGCGATTGCAGGGCTATCTGATTCGACCCGTCGCCCTCATCGACCACGAACGTGCTTCCGAATGGTTGGCGGGACTATCGGGACTGCTCGAGGACATCGCTGCCGGGGTGGAGCGCGCACTCTGCACGCACGCCCGTCCAACGCCGACGATCCCCGCCCGAGTAGCCGCTCCCGCTGCTGCGGCGGCCGCCGACGGTCCGCGAACCGACCTGCAGCGGTTTGTCGCCGAAATCTGGACGCAATTGCTCGGGCTGGACTACGTCGGCGTGCACGACGACCTGTTCACCTGCGGCGGCGACTCGCTACAGGCCATTCGGCTGCTGAGCCGGATCGAAACCAGGACCGGACGCAGTATCGGGCTGGCCGATTTCCTTCGCACACCGACCGTCGCCGGACTCGCCTCGCTGCTGACCACGAATCCGGCTGCGGCCGAATCGGATTCAGTGCCATTGGGCCCATCCGGACGCATTCCCGCGCGCGTGTCATACGGTCAGCACCGCCTCTGGTTCATGCAGCGACTCGAGCCCGACAGCACCACCTACACCGTGCCGGTGTCCGCCAGAGTTCGGGGTGCATTGGATCTCGCGGCGCTGCAACGGGCAGTCGAGGTGATCGTGGCAAGGCACGATGTCCTCCGGACGCGCTTCGCCGACACCGGCAGCATCCCCGAACAGATCGTAGAAGGTGACTTCCGGATATCGATCCAGGTCGAAGATGTAGCCGAGGCTGCCGCAGCGGATTTCGTCGACGGAATCACCGGCACCCCATTCGACCTGACGACGCTCCCATTGCTCCGCATCGCCGTCGCGAGATTCGACGCCGCCGATCATCTGCTGGCCATCGCGATACACCATGCCATTACCGATGGCTGGTCCATCGACCTCCTGTTGCGCGAATTGTCGCTGTGCTACAACGCCTTCCTGGCCGGGACCACGCCCGTGCTGCCGGACATTCCGATTCGCTACGGCGATTACGCGGAATGGCAGCGCGCCATGGTCGAGGCCCGACAGTGGGATGACCAGTCGTCGTTCTGGCGCACCGAACTCGCCGACTGGCCGCTGACCCTGGAGCTGCCGACCGATCGGCCGCGACCAGCCATACGGACCGCACAGGGGCAATCCCTGCATTTCATGGTCCCCGCAGACACCACGGCCGGGATCCGCGCGGCTGCCCGCCGGCACGGCGGCACCGTGCACATGGTGCTGATGGCCGCGTTCCAGGCAGTGCTCGCCGAATTCGGCGGACAGGATCGATTCGTCGTCGGCACCGCGGTGTCGGGACGTGGCCCCGCCGCGGTCGACAATGTCGTCGGATTCTTCGTCAACACCATTCCGGTCAAGGCGGACTGCTCGGGCGCACCCGACCGACCGGAGCTTTTCGACCGGGTTCGGCGCAACCTGTTGCGCGCCTATGCGAATCAGGACCTTCCCCTGGAACACATCGTCGACGCCGTGCGCCCGCCCCGCGACCTCGGCCGCACTCCGCTCTTTCAGACCGTCCTGACCTTCGCAACCGACCCGTGCGCCGAATTGCGCCTCGGCGCAACGCAGATCCAAGGACGTCCGGTGCTGCAGAACGCCGCCCGCACCGATCTCACGGTGGAAATCCACGACACCACACCGGCTCTGGATGGCGTGGTGGAGTTCAGCACCGACCTGTTCGACTCGGTGACCGTCGCCTCGTTCATCGACCGCCTGCTGCAGGAGCTCGCCCAGTGGAACCGCTGACCGATATGACCCACCCCGGCATCACCGCATACATCACTCGAATGTGGTGCACGATCCTCGATGTCGACGCGGTCGGCCCGGACGACAGCTTCTTCGACCTGGGCGGGACTTCCTTCCAGCTGCTCATGGTGAAGGACCGCCTCGACACCGAGTTGGGCATCACCACCGAGCTGACCAGCTTCTTCCGCCATCCCACGGTGGCGGAGCTGGCCGACTACCTCTACGGGAAGACACGATGACGGTGGACGACGCAATCGCAGTGGTGGGTATGGCGGGCCGCTTCCCCGGCGCCTCCGATGTGGCCGAGTTCTGGCGGAACCTGGTGGCGGGCAAAGAGTCTCTGGTCCGCACAACGCACGGCACACCAGGTTCACCGGGTTCGGACGCCTACGGCGTGCTGGCCGATATCGACCTGTTCGACGCCGAGTTCTTCAAGTTCGCACCGGCCGAGGCCGAACTCCTCGATCCACAGCACCGGCTGTTCCTCGAATGCGCATGGCATGCCTTGGAACACGCTGGCTGCCCGCCGGACCGCTACGGTCCGCAGACCGGGGTCTTCGCCTCCGCCAGCCCGAGCACATATCTGCTCCGGACCCTGCTCACTCGATTCCAGCATGCGAATCCGACCGAGCAGCATCGCATCCTGCTGGCCACCGACAAGGACTACCTCGCGACCCGTACCTCCTACAAGCTCGACCTACAGGGCCCGAGCATCGGCGTGCAGACGGCATGCTCGTCGTCACTGGTCGCGGTGCACCTCGCGGCCCGCGCACTGGCCGCGGGCGACTGCGGGGTCGCGGTGGTGGGCGGCGCCACGGTATTCCTGCCGCAAGTGACTCTGCAGGAGCATGTGGACGGTGCCATCATCTCCGCCGATGGGCACTGTCGCCCGTTCGACGCCGCCGCCACCGGCGCGGTCGGCGGCAATGGGGTGGCCGCGGTGGTGTTGCGCCGCGTCGCCGACGCCGTCCGCGACGGCAATCCGATTCGTGCGGTGATCCTCGGTTCCGCGGTCGAGAACGACGGGCGGCGCAAGGTCGGCTACGCCGCGCCCGGCTGGGAAGGCCAAGTGCGGACCGTGTCCCGCGCGCTCGAGCGCGCGGGTATCGCGAGTACCGATATCGGATACGTGGAAGCCCACGGCACCGGCACGCCGATCGGCGATCCGCTGGAGGTGTCGGCGCTGGCCGAAGCGTTCGGGCGGCACCGCGACGGTGTGGCGGAACCCGGCGACTGTCTGCTCGGTTCGGTCAAGTCGAATATCGGACATCTGGACGCCGCCGCGGGCGTGACCGGTCTCATCAAGGCGGTGCTCGCACTCGAACACGGAATCATTCCGGGCACAGTGCATTTCCGAGAGCCGAACCCGAACTTCGAATGGGATCGTTCCCCGTTCGCCGTCAACGCATCGGTGGTGCAGTGGCCGCAATCCCGAGCGGACCGCCGCTGCGGTGTGAGCAGTCTCGGTATCGGCGGCACCAATGCCCATGTCGTGCTGGGGGGTTGGGCCGAAGCCGCGCCCGCGCCCGCCACCCGTTCGTCTCACGTGGTGACGTTCTCGGCGCACTCCGCTGCCGCCCTGGCAGCCCGGACCCGGGACCTGCGCACCTATCTCGAGACCAACCCCGACGTCGATCCGGCCGATATCGCCCGCACCACTCAACTGGGCCGCAGTGCGCTGCCGCACCGTCGTTTCGCGATCGCGAGCAGCGGCTCCGAGCTGATAGCGGCGCTCGCCGACACAGCGGCAGTCGGCACAACCGCGGCGTCGAAGGCAAAGGTGGCGTTCCTCTTTCCCGGCCACGGCGGACAGTACCCCGAGGTAGGTGCCCGGCTGCGGCCCGACTTCGCGGTCTTCCGTGATGCGCACCGGGAATGCCTCGAGCTGCTGAACGCCGCCTCCGACCGATCACTCGAGACATTGCTGTCCGAACCAGCTCGCGCGCACGACACTCTGGTCGCCCAACCCGCGCTGTTCGCGGTCGAATACGCGCTGGCCCGCACCTGGCTGCACCTCGGTGTGCAGCCGACGAGCATGATCGGCCACAGCCTCGGCGAATATGTGGCAGCGGTGATCGCGGACGTGCTGACCGTCGAGGACGCGGCGCGGCTGGTGGTGGCCCGTGCGGAGCTGATGCAGCAACTCGAGCCGGGGGCAATGCTCGCGGCCGCGATCAGCGAGGAGGATGCCGCTCGGTTCATTGCCGCCGGGGCGGATCTCGCGGCCGTCAATGCCGCAAAGTCATGTGTGCTTTCGGGCCCGGTCGAGGTCGTCGACGCGGTCGCCGAGGACCTGACCGGCGCGGGCATCCCGTTCCGACGCCTGGCAGTGACGCGGGCCTTCCACAGCCGGATGACCGATACCTGCCTCGATGGCCTGCGTGCGCGGTTGGCCCAGGTGACCTTGCACCCGCCGAAGATTCCGTTCGCCTCCAATGTCACCGGCACCTGGATCACCGACGAGCAGGCGACGAGTCCGGACTACTGGGTCGAACAAACGCGCCGCACCGTGCGATTCGCCGAAGGTTTAGCCACCGTATTCGCCGCGGGTCCGAACGTGGTGGTCGAATTGGGGCCCGGCCGCGCACTGAGCAGACTGGCACAGCGCGATCCAGCGCGGCCGGAAGGCCTGCAGGTGCTCGCGGCTCTGCCCGCGCCCGACGACGCGGAGTCCGAATCCGAGTGCCTGTCAAGGGCGTTGGCGGCGGCATGGACCACGGGCGCTCCGGTCGACTGGTCGGCGCTGTGGGAGTACGACCGGTCGCGGACCCCGGTCGACCTGCCTGCCTACCCGTTCCAGCGCACTCGCCATTGGCCCGCCGACGCACCCCCGGATCCCGGTACCGCACCGGCTGCTGTTGCCACGCAGCCAGAGCTGAGCTCGGAACAGTCCCGCTCGGAATCCGAGGAACTGCTCGCGGCGGTCCGCGCCACCTACACGGACACGATCGGACGTCCGCTCGACGACACCGCCAACTTCTTCGACGCGGGCGGAGATTCGCTGGTGGCAGTGCAGGCGGTGCTTGCGTTGCGCGCCGCGCTGGGCCGGGAGCTGTCGTTGCGCGAATTCGTCGACAATCCCAGCATCGAGCGACTGACAGCCCTGCTGGCCAACCGTACAACCGCCGTCCCCACATCCCGAACAGCCGAGACGACATCACTCCCCGGTGCTGCCGACCTGTCGATCCAGACCTGTCCGGCGACACCCACTGTTTCCGTATGTGACAGTGCCGCAGCCGCATCCGGCCCGCGGTCGGGCCCGCAGTTCAGCGTGTTCTTCTTCTCCGCCGATTCCGTCGAAGGTGACCGTTACGGGCTGATTCTCGATTGCGCGCAGCGCGCCGACGAACTCGGCTATACCGCGATCTGGACGCCGGAACGCCACTTCCACCAATTCGGCGACCTGTTTCCCAACCCTTCGGTGCTTGCCGCGGGAATTGCGTCCCGTACCAGCAGGATTCACCTGCGTGCGGGCAGTGTCGTTGCGCCGCTGCATCATCCGGCACGAATCGCCGAGGAATGGGCGATCGTGGACAATCTCTCGGGCGGCCGGGTCGGACTCGGATTCGCACCGGGATTCGTGCCACTGGACTTCGTCTTCAGCCAGGCCTCCTATGAGCGCAAGCAGCAGATCATGCTGGACCGCATCGAGAAGGTGCGCAAGCTGTGGCGCGGCGAATCGATCGAGGACGTCAACGGTTCAGGTGAGCGGGTGCGTCTGCGCACCTTCCCCCGGCCGGTCCAGCCCGAACTACCGGTGTGGCTCACCGCGGCCACCAATCCGGTGACCTTCGCCGCGGCGGGGCGGTCGGGCTACAACGTGCTCACCGCGCTGATCAACCTGGACGTGACCGAACTGGACGAGCGGATCGTCGCCTATCGCGCCGGACGCGCCGAGAGCGGCCTCGACCCGGCCGCGGGCACTGTTTCCGTCATGGTGCACGCCTACCTGGGCGCGGGTAGCGACGACGAGGTACGGGCGGTGGTGGAGCGGCCGTTCCGCGAATACCTCTGGGCGAATTCCGAAATCATCAAGTCCGCGGCCAGGGCGGTGCTCGGCGAGCTCGACCTGGATCAGCTCACGGCCGCCGACCGGGAAACCCTGATGGACTTCGCCTTCGCGCGATACTGGGGATCGAGCGCGCTGCTCGGCGGTGCGGATACCTTCCGGTCCCGGGCACAGCGACTGGCGGATATGGGTGTCGACGAGATCGCCTGTCTGGTGGACTTCGGCCTCGATCGCGGCACCGTCGTCGCCAGCTTGGAACGCATCGCCGAAACGATGGCGCTGCGGGTCGTGCCCCGGGTATGACGACGCGTCCGCACGCGCGCGCATGGCCGGGCCACGTGCGGATCTTTCTCGGTGGTCAGGCGGTGTCGCTGCTGGGCGACGGTCTCGCACTCTTGGTGGTGCCGCTATTGGCCCTCGAACTGAGCAGCAACCCAGTGGTTTCCGGAATATCGGCGGCCACGGTCACCATCGGCTACCTCTGCGTCGGCGTGCCCGCCGGGGTCGTCGTCGACCGGTTCGGCCCGTGGCGGGTGCTCATCACCATGGACGCGCTGCGAGCCGGCCTGTTCGCCGCGCTGTACGTGCTGGCGGCAACCGATCTCCTGACGGTGCCGCTACTGCTCGGGCTGGGTCTGCTGGCTGGTGCGAGCCATGTGTTCTTCGAGACCGCGGTGACGGTGACGGTGACGGAGCTGTGCGCCGATCGCGATCTGCTCCGGGCCAACTCGGTGCTCGAAGTGAGCAGCCAGCTCGCCCTGGTACTGGGGCCGGTCACCGTCGGCGCGCTGGCCGCCACGGTCGGTCTGGATACCGCATTGCTCGTCGACGCCGTTACCTTCCTGGTGTCGCTGGCAAGCCTGCTCGCCGTGTGGTCGCACCGGTCTGCGGCGCCGCCGGTGGTTTCCCCGCTGCGCATCACTGACATCTGGCGGGAATTCCGGGACGGATTGCGGTATCTGCTGTCGATCCGAATTCTCGTGATGTTGACCGCCCTACAGATGGTGGTGAATTTCGGTCTGGCCGTGGAGAAGATGCTGTTCTTCTACGCCAAGGACACCCTCGGACTGACCACCTCGCTGGTGAGTGTGGTGGTGGGCGCAGGTGGCGTTGGCGGGCTGGTCGGCGCGCTGACAGCACCATGGCTCGGATATCGGCTCGGACATCTGCGGGTGTTCGCCGGTGGCGTGGTTTTCGCCGGAATCGCCACGGCGGCAATGAGTCTGGCGCACACGTGGGCTGTGCTGGCGGCGGCGAACGCAATCTACCTCTGGGCATTGGTCACCGCGAGCCTGGTGAATCGCACCCAGCGGCAACTGATGGTGCGTGGCGATATGCTCGGGCGGGTAACCAGCACCGTGAAACTGCTGTTCCTGGCGGTGGATCCGATAGGCGTATTCGTCGCGGGGAGTCTCACGCTCGCGCTCGACGGCGATCCTCGGTTCGTATTCCTCGGCGCGGGAACGCTTGTGACGGGTGCGGCGATCGTGGCGTGGTATGCCGGACTGCGAGGCTATCGCCGCGCGGCGATGAGCAATCTGCGGTAGTCGCGCAACGTCGGCGTCATGGTCCGTGCCTCCGAAACCAACACCTGCGCGGCCTCGACCCCCAGCTCCGCGACCAGATCCGGCTCGGCGCCGATGATCCGGTCGTATACCGCGGTCTGCCGCTCGTACCAGCCCGCGGGTTCCCGACAGGTGAGTACCTCCCATCCCGCCGCCGCCAACAACGTCGCATACGAGAGATAGCTCGGCTCCCATGTCGACAACACCCAGCGCGCGCCCGGCTCGAGCAGCCGCGCCACTTCCCGCATGGCCGCGGCCTTGTCGAGCACCATCCACAGCGAATCAATGCTCACCGCGCCCTGGAACGAGCCCGCAGGCAGCCCGGTATCAAGGAAATCCCCCACGACGAAGGTCGCCGACCCACCGGGATACAGTGTCGGAGCCCGCTTTTGCGCCGCGGCGACGGCTTCCGGGAGCAGATCCACCCCGACCAGATCGACCTCGGCGTGCCGGGCGATCCACAGGCCAGGACCACCGCGTCCACACCCCACGTCGACAATGCGATCGCCCGGACCGACATCCAGCCAGCGCCGCAACGACCCCAGTTCTCCGGCGGAGCTGAAGCCCAGCGGTTCCAGCCCGTCCGGGAGGTCCGCGCCATAGCATTCCTGCCAGATCGCGGTGAGTGTCGGGCTCCAGTCCCCCGCGGCGTACACCGGCCGGTACCGGGCCTCGTCCGCCAATGGCGCCGCCTCGGCCGCAGGGTCCGGCTGCGATCCCGCGAAATCCCTTGTCACAGTGCGGCCTTGGTCAACGGAGCCTCGAGATCGGCGGCCGTACGGACGCGGGTGGTGCACGTCTCGGACAGCGGCACATAGTCGTCGGTCGAGTAACTGCCCGAGCCGTGCACGACCACCTCCACACCCGCGGGCACCAAACCGCGTTCGATGGCATTCATTACGCCGGTCAGCGCCATGACCAGCGACCACTCCCGCAGCGCTGCGGCATCGGCGGGCAGCGCGATGTCCACCGCGGCCAAGCGTGCCCGCAGCTCGTCGTAGCGGGCCAGGCATTCCCGCCGCGACACCACAATGCCGTCGCCACCGTGCCGTTCGATGATTGCGTTCATGGTCGGTGATGTGGCCGGTTGGCGCGTGTAGAAGGTGCTGTCCAAATCCTCGGTGGGACTATCGGTGACCGCCGGGAAGTGCGGATCATCCTGCTGTGCAAACACTTTCACGGATTCGTCACGAACGTAGCGCGGTGGGATCTCGCCACCCGACCGCGCTCGCAGCAGGCTCGTCACCATATCGGACGTACGCAAATGTTGGACGAGCAGGAATTGCGGATGGTCCGGATCCGGCTCGGGATGGCGCACCCGCCTGCCGAGGTGGTACCCGAGCAGCCCGAATGCACTCGATACGGCATGTGCGTGCAATCGCCCCTGCGGCGCCGGTCCCGACACGTCCGCTTCGAAGAAGGCCCGCGCGGTATCGGCGACGATGTAATTGGCCAAATCCATTGTGTACCAAAGCTGTACTCCCCGATCCTGCTCGAAGGAGTCCGCGGCCGCGCGCACGAACTCGGCGGCCAACGCCTTGACCCCGTCCGTCCGCTCACCGTCGTAGAGCAGAATCGGGTTGCGCCGCAACAACTCCGAGTCCTCGGACAACTCGGAAGCCCACAGCTTGGGCAGCGACTCCGCGGGCGCGACCACGGCAATGCTCAACTGCTCTGCCGACACCAGACCGAGTCGGATCGCCCGCAGCACGGCATCGCGCAATGCGGTGCCCTTGTTCGCCGATGTCGGCGTCACGATCATTACCCGCTCGCAGGTTCGCTGGATATGCGCCACCGCCCTGGCCACGATGAGCACCGAGGCGAACGTTTTCGTGGTCCGGGTGGACGCGGTGCAGCGCAAGTCCAGCAGCCGCAGCTCCCGGCCCGCGTGCGAACCCAGTCCGACCATCCGCATCCGCGCGGTCCCCAGCAACTGCGCCAGCGGCTCGGTCAGTTCGGGAAGCTCCGGATCCATGGCCAAACCCGGCGTCTTCGAAGTTCCGTTCTCGGACCGGTAGAGCCGGGCCGCGGTGCGCAGGTCCGCGTAATAGCGGACCAGCACACTGTCGCCGTCGATATCCACCGGAAGTGCGGTCTGTGCGATCACCATCGGTTCTCCAATGCGGGCGACAACGCTGTAATGCAGCCTCCCGGAAAGGATATCGACGCAAATCGCCGCTGTGCTGTGTGAGTTCCCGGCAGTGGAAAACTCAAAAGGCGTTGCGCCGCAATCCAGTTGGTCAGCGTGCTGGCGAGGCTGCCCGAGCAGCGGCGAGCACCGCGTCCGGTAGTCCCTGAGCTTGCGCCGCCGCCAGCGCCCGCTCGGTCAGACCGCCCGGCGAGGCCACCGCGCGACGCAGCGCGAGCGTGTCGTGCTCGAAGTCGGCCAAAAGAGCGGCCGTGCCGCGCAGTGTCTCGGTCGCCAGCGAAATCGCCAGATTCGCGGGGAGTCCGGCGTGGATGGCCGCATCCGCTTGGGCCTGCGCGAACATCGCGACCAGCGCGGGTCCGACACCGGCCAATGGAATCAAAGCGTCCACTTGATGTTCCGGGATTCGGACGACCGCGCCCACCCGGCCGAACAGTTCCGCTACAGCGGACTCCACCTCCGCGTCCACGCACTGGCCGGTCGGCAGCGATACGATCCCCGCGCGGACCCGGACCGGGAGATTGACCGTTACTCGCACCGCCCGTGACCGGCGGTACACCGCGTTCAGCTGTGCGGATGTCACGCCGGATAGCACCGAGACCACCACGGCCCGCGTCCCGTCGAGTTCCCGGCCCACCGCGGCCAACTGCCCCGGCTTGTGGCACAACACGATCACGTCCGCGCGGGCGGCGAGTTCGGCATTGGTCGCCACGGCGACACCGCCGGTGTCCGCGGCCAGCTCAGCCGCGCGTCCCGAGCCGTTGTCGGTGCACAGGATCGGAGTTGCCCATCCGGTTGCCAAGGCACGTGCCATATTTCCCGCACCGACCATGCCGATCGTCGCAAAGGTCGGCGCACCGTTCTTCTGGTTGTCGGTCATCGCGCGTTCCTGTCCTCGACGAGTTCGGTCAGCAGCTCTCGCACGCGTGCCGCGATGTGATCGGCCGCTTCCGAATCGTGGCCGCGCACATGCACCCAGCCGGTCAGACCACCCGCCTGTTCGGTCACCTCCAGCAGCCGCATGGTGTGAGCGCCGAGGATCGGCAGTTCGACCGGGGTCGCCTCGACGCCGTCGAGCAGCAGCGGTTCGGCGGCAGCCGGATGCACGAGGACGCAATTGGTCAGCATCGACGAGGACAGACCCAGCTCTCCGCACAGAAACTCGACCGGGATCTCCACGAACGCGGCGGCGTCGCCGAGCCGGTCGGTCTCCATCCGCAGCAACTGCCGCAGCGAATGCCCGGCGCCGATATCGACCACCGCGGGCTCGGATCGGGCGAAGGGGCCTATCACCGGCTCCCACTCCGGCCCTGGGCGGCGTAATACCTTGGTACACACCGCAATCCGGTCTCGATCGGGTTCATCGGCCGCGAGCGCGGTCGCGAAAGCGGTGCGCAATACGCCGGGCAGGTCCATGCCCAGCGACCGTGCCTCGGCCCGCAGCGGGCGAACCACGGCCCTCGGCAGCGACAGCCGTGCCGACGACACCGCGCCTGCCGCATCCGCGGGCGGATCGATCTCGCCCAGCCGGGACTGCCAGTACCGCAATGCTTTTCCCGCATCTGCTATCGGGTCCTGCGCACGGGCGAACTCGGGATAGTCGGCCGTGGGCTCCGCGCGGCCCGCTGTGCTTCGCGCATCCGAGTACAGCTCGCCGAGCTCACGTACCAGGATGTCCAGCGAAGGCTGATCGGCGACGAGACGGTGACAGCGCACCAGCAACGTGCACGCCGCTCGGGTCGGGTGTTCGTAAAGGGTCACATCGATGACCTGCCCGCGCGTAACGTCCATAGCGGTCGCACACGCCAGCACGAGTTCCGCGGCCATCTCGTCGGCGGGTGCTGTCTCGGTCTTGACCACAACGCTCGCCCGGTGCCGCACGGTCTGGCCCGGCGGCTGTCCCGGCGCGGCATCGAACGCGCAGCGCAGCACCGCATGTCTGCGCAGCAACGCAGCCACCGCACCGGCGAGCCGATCCCGGTCCGGCCGAACGTTCAGCCGGAATGCGCGCGCCACCACCGGTGGTTGCGTTTGCCATGACGCCAGATTCCACAGCCCCCGCTGCACCGCGGACAGCGGATACCGGGTTCCGGTCCGGCGTACCAGCTCATCCGTCGGCCGCGCGGCGGCCGCCCGTCCCGGCAGGTTCGCGGCGAGCAGAGCGATAGTGGGGTTGCCCAGGATGCGCTCGGTAGTGAAGTCACGGCCCAGGTCGGCAGCCAGGCGGTTCGCAATACGCGCCGCCAGCAGCGAATGGCCGCCGAGATCGAAGAAGTTGTCGTCGCGACCGATCTCCCGCACATTCAGCACGTCCGACCAGACCTCGGCAATCGCGCGCTGCACCGCGGTGCTCGGGGCGAAATCCGGTACCGCACCGTCCTCGGCGTCGGCCCGACGCCCGCCGAACACGGGCTCCGGCAAGGCGGATCGGTCCACCTTGCCCGTAGCCCCCAAGGGCAGCCGGTCCAGGAACACGTACGCCGCCGGAATCATGTGGGCCGGGAGCAGCGCCGCCAAGTGCGTCCGCAACCCGCCGCTATCGAGCGGCGCACCTGCCGTGCTCTCCGCCCGGACGACGTAGCCGACCAGGACGATCCCGTGCGTCGGGCGGCGATGACCGATGACGACCGCGGCGCGGACGGCCGGGTGACGGGTCAGCGCCAACTCGACTTCCGCTGGCTCGACACGGTGGCCGCGCAAGTTGATCTGCCGATCGCGCCGACCGAGGTACTCCAGCGACCCGTCCATGAGCAGACGTCCCAGATCCCCGGTGCGATACAGCCTCGCCCCACCCGCACTGGATGCCGACACGAACGGATCGGCGATGAACCGCGCGGCGGTGTGGCCGACCGCTCCCAGATATCCCCTGCTCACTCCTGTTCCCCCGAGGTAGATTTCGCCCACTTCGCCGCGGTCGACCGGCTGCAGCGCGCTATCGAGTAGGTGCACCGAGACGCCCGGCAGTGGCTTGCCGATCACGTCGGCGGCGACCGCCGCTGACGTGATCGTGTGCTGGGTGGCGATGAGGGTGGTCTCGGTGAGCCCGAAATGATTGACCACACGCCCGAATCGGACCAGGGCCGCCGCGTGCGCACGCAGCGGCAGGAAGCTCTCACCGCTGACCAATGTGGTCTCCAGCCGAGGCGGTTCGGCAGCGAATGTCGGCGAGGTGATCAGGCCGGTGAGCAAAGCCGGTGTGGCACTCAACAAGTGGGTAACCCCGTGCGCTCGCACCGCGGCCAGGAGCTGATCCGGATTGCGACGCACCGACTTCGAGGTGACCACCACCTTGGCCCCCACGGCGAGCGGCATCAGCGCATCCCGCAGCCACGGATCGAAGGTGAACGCCGCCACCTGCAGTACCACATGGTGTTGCCCGAGCGAGACGTACGACGCCAGCGCGGTGTGGTAGGCGGCAAGGCTGTGATGTTCTACGGCAACACCTTTCGGCCTACCTGTGGAGCCGGAGGTGAACATCACGTACGCGAGGTTCCGAGAATTGGGTGGGCCATGGAACGGCGCGTCACCCGGGAAAGATGGTTCCGATGCGTCGACGATCATCACGTCGACCCCGTCCAGGTCGGACAGTCGTGCCTGCTGCTCGGGCTCGGTAAGTACCAGGCGCACAGCGGATCCGGCCATCCACCGCCGCAACGTATCGCCGGGAAAGTCCGCGTCCAGCGGCAGATACGCGCCCCCGACGGCCCACACCGCCAGCACCGCAACGATCGCCACCGCGGGCTGCCGGACACAGATGGCCGTCACGGTCTCGGGTTCGACTCCATTGCGCCGCAACCGATCTGCCATGGCATCGACCCGATGGCCGAGCTCTCGATACGTCAGCGCGCGCCCGTCGTCGACAAGAGCGACGGCGTCGGCGAAGTTCTCGATCCCGCGCCGGATCCGATGGTACAGACTGTCCATCCTCCGAGCGTCGCATGTTCGTGCCGCCGCTATTCCCTTAGTTGGCAAGATTACTGAAATAGCTGGCGTAATAACATCATTGGACTCGACTCACCGCGGAGGGCAGGCGGATCATATGCACCCTGACGGCAGGTACGGCGATAGTTCCAACACCGTTGTGCATCGCAGGGTGCTCGAATGGTCCACTCGCACACCGGATTCGGTGGCGCTGGAGTTCGGCGACCGACGCTTCGGCTACGCCGAACTCGTCACCATCGCATGCCGTATGGCGGCAGGTCTGCGCCGTCAGGGTGTCGGGCCCGATGTCCCTGTCGGCGTTCACCTTCCGCGTAGCGAAAGGCTGGTCACGGCGCACTTGGCCGTCCTGGCCGCAGGCGGCGCCTACCTGACCCTGGATCCCGCACAACCCGATAAGGCGCTCGCCGAACAGATCGCGATCGCTGGGGTGCCCGTCGTGATCACCGACGGCGCCAGCCGCGACCGGCTGCCCGGCACCGTCCGCACGTTGCTGTACGACGACCTTGTCGCCCATCCCACCGAACCGCTCCCCGACTCCGTCGGACCGGATCACTTCGCGTGCATCATGTTCACTTCCGGCTCCACCGGAAAACCCAAGGCGGTGGCCATTCCGCACCGTGCGGTGGTCAATGTCGTCACCACCCAGAACTACATGAAGGTAGGGCCGGAACAGTGCTACCTGCTGCACACCGCTCCCACCTTCGATCCGTCGATATTCGAGACCTGGGGTGCCTTGATCAACGGCGGCAGGCTCGCGATCGCGCCGCCCGGACCGCCTTCGGTGGGCGAATTCGCCCGCCTGGTCAGTGATCACGGCGCGACGGCGACCTTTCTCACGCCCACCATGTTCCGGCTGATCCTGGAGGAACAACCGGATGCGTTGCGTCCCCTGCGCGATCTGCTGCTCGGCGGCGAGGCCATCTTCCCCGCCCACCTCGAGTTGAGCGCGCGACACCTTCCCGACACCTCGATAATCGTGGGCTACGGTCCCACCGAATCGACCGTCCTCGTCACCGCGCATGTCCAGACGAGTGCCGATCCGCTGCCTCCGGTCGTTGTCATCGGTCATGACATCACCGGCGTGCGCACCTATATCCTCGACGAGGATCTGAACCCGGTCCCCGACGGCGAACCGGGCGAATTGTGCATCACCGGAGCAGGATTGGCCTGTGGATACCTCGGCGCACCCGACCTCACCGCGGAGCGGTTCACGCCGGACCCGCACGCATCCCGCCCCGGCGACCGGCTGTACCGAACCGGGGATCGGGTGCGGGCGATCGGTTACGGCGGGATGGAATTCCTGGGTCGTATCGACAACCAACTCAAGATCCGCGGCCGCCGAATCGAACCGGCCGAAGTCGAGCAGGCGCTGGTGCACCACCCGGACGTCCTCGCCGCCTACGTGACCGCCGAACACAACGACCGCCGCGGCAAGTACCTCGCCGCGTATGTGACGCTGCGCACCGGGTCCACCGCCGAGGAGTCGGACCTCCGCGCCCACATGGCATCCACTGTCGTAGACCACCTTCGGCCCGACATCTATGTCCTGCGCACCGAAGCGTCCGTCACCGCCAACGGCAAACTCGACAGACGTCGCCTCATCGACGCCACGGCGGCGCCCACGGCACCGACCGCCGGTCCGCCCCTGCGCACAGTCGTGGTCAATGACGATGACCAATACGCGATCTGGCCCGCGCACCGACCCACGCCCACCGGCTGGACAACGGTCGGCCAGCCCGGCACCCTCGACGAGTGCAAGGCCCTCGTCCGCCGACTCTGGTCCGACATCCGCCCCTCCCGCCGACGACCCGCCGTCGAGACCTCGTAGGCGCGGCATTCACCCCCCGTGTGCCTACCGGATGTTATTCGGTACGCCATTCCGGTCGGCTGGAGCCGCGGGGCACCAGTGGCGGGTCGGGCCAGGCTGGCCGGTGACCACGGCGGGCACAGCAGAATCAGTTCCGACACGAGATCGGGGTGGCGTTCGGCCAGCGCGGTGGCGACCAGACCGCCGCGGGAGTGTCCGACGATGAGCGTCGGCGAGTCGATCAACGCCGCGGCATCGTCCGCATCGAACTCGATCGATTCGGTCGATTCCAACTGCACCGCAACGATATTCGCGCTCGCCTCGAGCAAGGGCACGACCCGGTCCCAGACTCGGTAGGAGCCGCCGAGGCCGTGGATCAGCATGATCGATGGCGCGACGGGGATTCCCGCGATCATCGCCCCGGCGCTCATGCGGTGACCGCCACGGGTGCGCGACGGTGCAGTAGATGCTGGGTGGGGTCGAAATGCATTGTGCGGCGGCGGAAGTCGATTGTGGAGCCCGGCCAGATGTTGGTGTTGCGCCCGTCTTCGTTGAGGTACCAGCTGGTGCAGCCGCCCGCGGTCCACACGGTGCCCGCATCGAGACGCTCGACCTCCTCGGTGAACGCATGCTGCGCGGCGGCGGTGGGTTCGACAGCGGCCAGGTCGTGGTCGCGGGCGTAGCTGACCGCGTCGGCGATGTAATTGGTCACGGACCTGTGCCTCGAGGTGGCGGCGGGCGCCGCGTTCGGGCAGTTTCATCAGCGCCGGATTGCGGAAGCCGACTACCTGCCACTCGCGCCGCAGATACAGGCTCAACCGTTCCAGCTGCTGCACAACGGGCACCGTGCGGTACAGCAGGCGGCTGAACCCGCTGATCTGGTGGTCGTGGCGGGGTACCACCCACGCCGGGGTGCGCTGGAAGACGGTCAGGTGCGCGACGTCTGGCTGGATCGCCGGGACGAACTGCACCGCCGAGGGTCCGGTGCCGATCACCGCGACACGTTTGCCGGTCAGGTCGTAGTCGCGCGCGGCCGTGGAATTGCTCGAGGAAAGCGGGGCGACCGAGTTGTCCCTGCAAGCCGCGGCCCGGCGCGCCGGTGTGTCCACCGCTGCGCCCTACCGGCATTTCGCCGACCGCAACGCCTTGCTGTCCGCGGTAGCCGCCGTCGGATATCGCGAACTCGCCGCACATCTGGCCGCGGCACATCCCTCGCCGACGAAGGCCGAGGACCTCGCCGCGATCGCGGTCGCCTACGTCCAGTTCGCGCTCGAGCGGCCCGGGCTGTTCCGGGTGATGTTCGCCGACCCCTGCGATCCGAGCAGCCCCGAACGGGTGGCCGCCACGGCCGCGATCGCCGAGTACGTCAAATCCATTGTGCAGCAGGCTTTTCCCGCTGCCGGCCCAGAAGCGATGGCCACCGCGGTGTGGGCACTTGTGCACGGTCTTGCCTTCCTACACCTCGACGGCAAGTACGACACCTCCTCCCCACAGGTCGTCGCCGATCGGGTTCGCGCGGCGGTGTACGCGACACTCGGCGCCTCCAGCGCGGTAGCGGCACTGCCGCAGCCCTGATTCGCTGCCGCGACAGCAGGCGCCGCTCACCCACGCAGTTGCGAAACCAGCAGGTGCGCCAGCTTTTCCGAGGACTGCGGGTTCTGGCCGGTGTAGAGATTGCGGTCGGTCACCACGAACGGCCGCAGGGGCATGCCCTTCAGGTAGTCGACTCCGGCCTCCTTCAGTTTGTCCTCCAATCGCCAGGGCGCCTTTCGGGCAAACCAGTTCAATCGCTCTTCCCGGTTCGACAACCCGGTCATCCGGTAGCCCGCAAACGCCGAACTGCCATCCGGATTCGTCGCCGCCAGGATCGCCGCCGGTGCGTGGCACAGCAGCGCCAGCGGCTTACCCGAGGCGAGCCGATGCCTCAGCAGCTCACCCGAAACCTCGTCGTAGGCAAGGTCTTCCATCGGACCGTGACCGCCGGGATAGAACACCACATCGAACTCGTCGACATCGACCTCATCCAATGGTCGCGGAGCGCTCAGCGCGGCGCCGATGCTGTCCAGGTAGTTCTTGATCGCACGTCGTTTCTTCGGCATCCCACCGGCAAAACCCAGACTCAGCTCATCGAGAGTGGGCGGCTTACCGCCCGGTGTGGCGATCGTGATGTCCCATCCGGCCTCGCTGAAGATCCGATGCGGAACCGCCAACTCCTCCGCCCAATACCCGGAGGGGTGGACGGTGCCGTCGTTGAGCGTCCAGCGATCTGCCGCCGAGACCACGAAAAGAACCTTTGTCATGTTTGCTCCGCCTCCTTGCGCGTTCACCCTTCGATGCTTGATTGTCACTGTATGACAAGATTGTCACACAAAGACACATTTGGCAGCGTACGTCACATCTGGCATTGTATGCTTTCACCATGGCAGTAGCGGACATCGGCGGTTTGCGGGCCCGCGCGCGCGAGGCATTGAAGGAATCCCTGGCCGAAACGGCGATCGAGCTGTTCGACGAGCGCGGGTATGACCAGGTCACGGTCAACGACATCGCAGCGGCCGCCGAAATCTCCACGCGCAGTTTCTTCCGCTACTTCCCCAGCAAGGAAGACGTCGTCTTCGGAAGCCGAATACCCACTGCCGAGGAGGTCCGCGCAGCATTCGTCGCCAAGCTCGGCGACGCCGATATCTGGTCGGCCCTGCACGCGACCTTCCGCGAGGGCGCCACCTGGATGGAGGAGGACGCCGCCAGCTGGAAACGCATCATGCGCGTGATCACCCACACCGGCGAATTGCGGGCGAAGAATCTCGAAAAGCACCTCGCCTGGTCCGCGGCGCTCTCCCCGGAAGTTGCCCGCTGTCTCGAGACTCACGACGGGACCGCCGACCTCGAGGCACGCGCAATGGTCAGCGCTGCCTTGGGATGCTTCGAGGTCGCGCTATCGCAGTGGGCCGACAGTGCGGATGCCCGACCGCTTCCCGAAATCATCGATCGCGTCTTCACGTTCATCCGGATTCGACCGCCCCACGATTGAGAGCGCTGTGCGGAAACGAACTCGGCTTTCGGCTATCGGTCTCGTGCTCGTGCTGCTGTGGGGCGAGTGGGAGAACTGGCGCGCTTCCCGCAGGCTCGTCGGAGCGGCCACGGGCGGCTCCGAGGCCGTTGTGGTTCTCGGCTATCGCAATGCGGGCACCCGCGCGAACCTCATGAACCGGTGGCGTGTGCGAGCCGGTCTGCGGTCCATCGACCCGAACGCGCTCAGCAGTCGTCTCGTACTCTGCGGAGGCGCATGCGCGGGCCTGCACACCGAGGCCGCCCTGATGGCCCACTACGCCACGGAGATCTGCGGGTACCGCGGCGAACTCGTCCTGGAAGACCAGAGCCGGACAACGTGGGAAAATATCGGTTTCACAATCCCACAGCTGAAAGACTTCGATCGAATCAAGATCGTCTCGCTGCCCCTCCACGCCGCAAAGGGGCGGCGATACCTCGCCCAGCAGTCCCCGGAGCTGGCCTCGCGTCTGGTGCGGGGAGCGGAATACCGGTTCGGTGAGTGGATGGCGGCAAAGCCACTGGTGGCCGTCCACGGCCTGTGGCAGGACGCGCGCGACCGCGTACGGTGACCGCCGAGGTCACGGAAACCGCGACAACCTTTGGCCTTCCGGGTGACTCGCCGATGAATTCCTGCGCCAACCCGCTGTGCGGCGGCGGCAATCGGGGCAAACTCTTAACCGGCTCGATCCCCTTTTTTCGAAACAGTGCAAGGCCGCCCGCCTAGATTCGACGCGGCGGATCCGCCCTCGATTAAGGAGACAAACCTATGTCCACTCGTGACTCCGCTTGGCCACAGGGCACACCGTGTTGGGTCGACTGTCAGGTCGACGACACCGACAAGGCCCGCGAGTTCTACGCCAATCTCTTCGGCTGGGAGATCCAGGACAGCCCGGCCGAAGCGGGCGGCTATCTGATGGCGCTGCGCAACGGCAAGCCCGCTGCGGGTATCGGCCCGAAGCCCGAGGGTATGCCGATGCCGTCGGCGTGGACCACCTACTTTGCCGCGGACAGTGCCGACGATATCGCCGGTAAGGTCACCGCGGCGGGTGGGCAGGTGTTCATGCCGCCGTTCGATGTCATGGACGTCGGGCGGATGTTCGTCGCCGCCGATCCCGCGGGTGGCGTATTCGGCGTGTGGGAAGCCAAGGCGCATACCGGCGCTGGCGTCTACAACGAACACGGCACTTACTGCTGGAACGAACTGCACACCCGCGGCTACCAGGCCGCACAGGACTTCTACCGCAAGGTGTACGGCTGGAGCTACGCCGAGATCGGCGACGGGGACCAGTTCATCTACTCCACCTTCACCACGCCGGGCGGCGCCGACAGCGTCGGCGGCCTGATGGATTCCAGCAAGGAGCCCGGCGAGGGTATGAGCTACTGGCTCACCTGGTTCCAGTACGACGATGTAGACGCAGCCATCAAACGCGCCACCGAACTCGGCGCCACGGTCATGATGGGTCCCCAGGACAGCCCCTTCGGCCGCATGGGGGTGCTGAAGGCGCCACAGGGAGAGGTATTCGGCGTCATCGACACCAACGTCACCGTCGGCGAGCCGCCCACCGGGTCCTAGCTTCGCCTCGGCGGATCCGCCACTCAACTGGCGGATCCGCCAACGGCACCGACACACCAACCGCGCTACGGATGGCTGCGCTATCAGGTCGACCCGACCGACTGGGCGGCGGACCGAAATGCGCATCTCCGCTTGCGACCAGCGTCATACTTTGGTCGTATGAACAGCACTGACAGTCGTTCGATACTGTCCCGTATCTCACCAACGCAATGGGTTGCCCTCGCAGTCACGGTCATGGCGGTGATCTTCGTCGCCGAGAACCGTAACAAGGTCTCCATCGAATTCCTTTTGATCACTATTCGCTCACCGCTGTGGCTGATCCTGCTGATAATGTTCGCGGTCGGATGGGTCACCGGCGTAATGACCATGCGCCGCCGCCACTCGCGGTAGTCATTCTGCCCAGAATCGGATGCTGATGTGGGTGAGCGACGTGATCGAAATGAATCCGACCGGCTAGCCGATTGATCGTCGACACCTTCGGCCAAGCCGCCGCGGCGCTTCGTGCCATCACCGACACGGGAGCGCGTATCCCCCAGGACATTTCGGTCGTCGGCTTCGACGGCGACCGCACCAACACCTACGGCCAGCTGGTCCTCACCACGGTGCAGCAGCCCATCGACACAATCGCACGCGCGGCCCTCAACGCAGTGCTGAGTACGGACATCGCTGCCGACGCCAGCCCCGTGGCCATCGATGTCCAGCTCGATGTCGGGGAGACGTGCGGCTGTAGGCCGTCGATGTCCTAGAGCGGTCTCGATCAGTTCGCGCAGGCGGCCGGACCGGTCATGAGTCGGCGTTCGCGATGCTCCTGTGGTCAGGATCGAATAGGAGCGGCCGGAGCATTGTTCTAATGAACGCACACGGAGAATTCGACGATCGGCTGGGCATACAACCATGGGAGATGTGATGACCACACTGGCACAGGCGGCTGAGCTGGCTCGTGATGAGAACGGGCTCGCCGTCGTCTCCACCCTCCGGCCCGACGACACCATCCACTCCACCCTGGTCAATGTCGGACTGCTGGCTCATCCCCTGTCGGGCCAGCCGGTCCTGGGCTTCGTTACCTACGGCAAGGTGAAACTCGCCAATCTACGTGTCCGACCGCAGGTGACCACCACCTTCAGGCAAGGCTGGGCATGGGCAACGGTCGAGGGCCGGGCCCACATCGTCGGTCCCGACGATCCGCAGCCATGGATCGACGCCGAAGGGCTGCGCCTGCTGCTGCGCAATGTGTTCACCGCTGCCGGCGGTAAGCACGACGACTGGGACGAATACGACCGCGTGATGGCGGCGGAGCGTCGCGCCGCGGTCCTCATCGAACCGAGTCGGGTCTACAGCAACTAGCACTTCCCGGCGAAAAGGGTTGATCGCCTGGGCGAACGGGTGCGGGGCCTCCTGCGGGACATTGTGGCCGATGCCGTCGAGGATGCGGTGTTCGTATGGGCCGGTGAATTTGACGCGGTAGGGTTTTCCATCCTTGGCCGCGCCGTCGAAATCGCTACCGATGGTGATGGCGGGTCCGGTGGCGAGTTGTTGTTCGTAGACGTCGTATTGTGACTCACCCGGCGCCGAGCTCAACCGCCACCGATCGGTGTCGGTAGACCGTGCAACTGCCGATATTACCGGCTCGCGTCACCGGGCGGCAGCAGTGCCGCCAGATCGCTGCGCGAACTGATCCCGAGCTTCGGGAAGATGCGATGCAGATGGGTGCTGACGGTCCGATGCGACAGATAGAGCCGTTGCCCGATCTCCCGATTGGTCAGTCCCTGCGCCGCCAGGTGCGCGATGCTCAGCTCGTGCGGGGTTAGCCGTTCTCGGGCGTCCGGGCTGCGGTCCGGGCTCGATTCGCCCGCACTGCGCAGTTCCAGGCGTGCCCGTTCGCTCCAGGCCACAAA
This sequence comes from Nocardia sp. NPDC004604, assembly GCF_040609795.1. Lineage (NCBI taxonomy): Bacteria > Bacillati > Actinomycetota > Actinomycetes > Mycobacteriales > Nocardiaceae > Nocardia > Nocardia sp. NPDC004604. The sequence goes on along the minus strand of NZ_JBEXLC010000013.1, from coordinate 8,164 downwards.
GCCCAGGGCGTCGAAAGTCTCTCTGGCCGTGCGCAAATGGGTCCGGGATTCGACAACTCGGCGCTGTCGCCGTAGCCATTCGCCGTAGGCCAGGTGCAGCCGGCCACGTTCGGCCGGCCAGCCGGTGAGGTCGGCCGCCAGCGCGGCGCCGAACCGCTCCTCGGCCGCGTCGGTGGCGAGTACGGCCTGCGTGTACCGCATTCCGATGTGCAGGGCGGGTGACGGTGTGGACGCCGCCGCCGATTCCAGTCCGTGCAGCAGTTCCCGCAGGGCGTCGACCTGTCCGGCGCGCACCGCGGCCTCGGCGAGTTCGGTGAGGAAATACGCGCGCAGCGCCGGTGAATGGGACGGATCACGCGGATCGTGGATCCGGCTCAGATCGGCGAAGGCGTCGTCGAACCGGCCTTCGCCGAGCGCGGTGAGCCCGCGCGCGAGCTGGACGGTGGCCAGCACGGGGCGCGCACCGGAGGCCAGCCCGATCCGCTCGGCCTCCGCCGTGAGCGCGATGGCGTGCGGGTAATCCCCGCGGAGCGCGGCGATTTCGGCTTGGACGGCGGTGGCCAGTCCGTGCATGAACGGCTGGCCGGTCTCGCGCGCGAAGGCCGCGGCCTCGGCCGCAATGGGCGTCGCGGTGGCGAGATCACCGAGCCGGGCCAGACTCCAGGCGTGGACCGTGAGTGCGCGGGGCAGCAGCCCCAGCCGCCCAGCAGCGCGCAGTCCGGGTGCAGCGGCGTTGGAGAAGTGGGCGGCGAGGTCGAAGGCGCCCACTTGGAGTGCCGCGCTGCCCAGGAACCGGTCCACTTCCGGATCGCGTCCGGTGGTCGAGGCCAAGGCGTGCAGGTGGCCGAGGACGCGGTCGCCGCGTTCGAAGGGAGCCACGTATGCGTCGACCGCGACCAGGCGGGGGTCACTGCCGGGGATGGGGAGTGCGTCGGCGACGGCGAGCAGCGCGCGGCGGGTGTCGGGTCCGGGTTCGGACCAGAAGCACCGCATGGCCGCGCCCCACAGGATCCGCATCGCGGCATCGGTGTGCCCGTCGACGGCGACGGATGCCGCCAGGTCGGCCAGTTCGCCTATGCGCGATGGGTTTTCGCGTATTCCGTCGTCGAATCCGCTGAGCAGCCAGTGCGCGGTGCTCTCCTGTCGCGGTGTCAGGGATAGCGTGCGCGCGGTGTGCACCAGTCGTTCGGCGGTGTCGCGGCGGCCGGAGTCGACGGCCAGTTCGGCCGCCCGTAGCAGCCGGTCCGCACGCCGCACCGAACTGTCGCTCAGCGCCGCGGCCTGCTCCAGCGCCGCGACCGCGCCCCCGCGGTGTCGCGCCCGTTCGGCGGCGTCCTCGAGTTCGATGGCGACCTGTTCGTCGGGGACCGATGCGCCCGCCGCACGATGCCATACCTGGCGATCCGGCAGCCCGCCGAGTATCTCGGCCAGCGCGCGGTGGGTGCGGTGGCGCTGCTCGATCGTCGCTGTGGCAGCGAGCGCCGACCGCACCAGCGGATGCCGGAAGGTCACAGTGCCGGAACCGATTCCGATCAACCGTGCCTGCATCGCGGGCGTGAGGATCTCGGGCTCGACGGTGCAGCCCAGCAGAATGCTTGTGGCAGCGAGTGTTTCGGCGAGCGAGTCGCTGTCGTTGAGCGCCACGACCAGCAACGCGTCACGGCTCCGCGCGGGCAACGCGGCGCACCGCGCGGAGAACGCGCGTTCGAGGCGTTCGGTCAACGGCAGGGCAGTGGCGAGTTCGGTGCGATCCGTGACGGCCGTGGGTAGTTCGGTCAGTGCGAGCGGATTCCCCTGGGCCTCGGCGAGTACGCGGCGGCGGATCGGCGCGGGCAGTTCCGGTGCCGTGTTGTCGAGCAGCACCGTCGCGTCGTCGTCGGACAGTGGACCGATTCTCATGGCGGTCAGTCCCGCGTCGCAGAGCGGCATGTCGCCGTCTCGAAGGGTGGCAAGTACAGCCACGGGTTCGGTGTCGATGCGGCGGGCGAGGAAGGCGAGCACATCGGCGCTGGCGGCATCGAGCCAGTGCACATCTTCGGCGACGATCAGCAGCGGCTGCTCGGCCGCCGCATCGGTCAGCAATGTGAGTGCGCCGAGCCCCACGAGGTACGGACTCGGATCGCCGATGGTGTCCGATACGCCCAAAGCGGTCGCCAGCGCGTCCGATTGGCGCACGGGCAGGGCATATATCCCGCGGCGGAGGGGATACAGCAGCCGATGCAGTCCGGCGTAGGCGAGGTTCTGTTCGGCTTCCACCCCGGCGGTCCGCAGCACCCGCAATCCCGCGACGGCCGCGGCCGCCACCGTCTCGTCGACGAGCGCCGACTTACCGATACCCGGTTCCCCTTCGATCAGAATTCCGCTCCGATCGCCGGGGCCGTCCACGAGCGCGCCCAGGTCTTTCAGCTCGGTGTCTCGGCCGATCAGTGGCATGGTGGGGTATCCCTTCTCCGGGTCCCGCGCGACATGCGGACCCCGCCGCGACCCTACCGAAACTGGAATACGCGACATCCCGTCGTTCGATGCGGTGGAATCCGAGACCGGACGTATCGGCGGGTTTCACCTGCGCCAGCATCGTCACGGTTGCCTCTACCGCGCGAGAAAGTGCCAGCCGACCCATGCCCATATGAGCACAGCGGCAATCCTCGCCACCCGAGTGCGCGTGAGGTACGCGATCGTTTCCCCCACGGGCGCAATCAGATCCCGGCGCACATGCGTGACCACGACCACGCCGAGCGTGACCATTAGCACCAGCACGAACCCGATGATGACGATCACTCGATCGCTCATCTCGACACCAGCCACCAGCCGACACCCAGCCACACCAGCCATCCGGCGAACCGCAGCGGCCCGTGCTCGAGTGCCGGATCGAGCAGCGTCGACAAGGTCGGGTGTACCTCGCTCGGCCGGGTCCGATCCGGTTGCCGCACAAAGGCATAGACCTCCCATGCCGACGCCCAGACCAGCAGCATCGACCAGACGGCCACTCCGCGCCGCAGCCCGGCGGTGCGTGGAATCTGCTCGGACCCCGCCCGGAAAGCCAGTACCAAAACCACAACCATCGCCGCCACCACGAGCACGGTTGCCGACCAACTGAACGGTCGGGTGGCGGCTCCCCCCGCAGCCAGCACCACACCGACGGCCAACAGCACCATCCGCCGCCGGAATGGGCGCGCTGGGCGCGCCAGTTGCTCTGTCACATGGGCAGAATAGGCCTCTGAACACCGGATTCGGGAATGTATCGATGCCTGATCCGGCACACCGCAATGTCGACCCGCCAATCTCGCCGCGCCCGCACACTCGCTCGAGACCTGACGTACGCAACCATGCCTACAGCCGGAGGCGCGATTGCTGCCGATCCGACCAGACCGTGGAAGACGTCGTCCAGGCCGCCATTTTCCGGTCGGTGGGTCGGCCCCCGGGCGGAGGCGCGCGCCGCATCCTCTGTGTCAGTCGCTGAGTTGGTATGTCGCGAGGATGCCCTTGTGGTCGCTGCCCCACTGCGCTGGCGAGGCGAGGAAATTGTCCTGGGTTGATTCCGGCAATCGGGTACCGCGCACGATGGACGCGCGCGGGCCGATGATGCCGACGCCGGACAGGCGCAGCGCGGCACCACGGGCGAAGATGTAGTCGACGCGGTCGCGTTCGTCGGCCTCAGGAGCCCAGGCGAGCTCGGAAACATCCACATCGACGTTGTCCGAGGGCCAGGTGAGTCCGGGATGGGTGGCCGGATCCGGGTACATCGATCGGTAGGCATCGATGAAACCAGCTTGATGCAGGCGTCGAGTGGTCTCCCACGCCGACACCACACCGTTGTGGTCGAACGAGTTCGCTGTGGCAGACGTCCAATCCAGCAGGGACGGCTCGTTCAGGTCGCCACCCATGATGACCGAAGCCCCAGCGGCGATCTCGGCTTTCGCATCGGCGAGAAAGTTGCTGATGACCGCGGGGCGGCCCGAGGCCGTGTTGATGCGCTGGATTGCGGCAGGGTCGGTCACCGGACCGCCCGGCAGCTTGTTCCACTCGTGTTCGGCGAACTCGCCCGGCGCCGGGGCCCCTGGTCCGTACCCTCGAGCCAGGTTGGAGGCATACCAGCGGTACTCGAGATGCGCGGAGTAGACGGTGAGGCGCTTTCCGTCGATATCCAACCGCGCCTTGACCATCCATTGCAGATCGGCGCTGTCCTGGACCGGAAACACCGACAGAATTCCCGTGTCGTGCGAGGGCACCGCGTTGAACTCGCGCCCCCGCCGCGCCAGTTCGGCCGCGACGGCCGTGGTCGCTTCGGTTGCCTCCGAGAGCAGCACAATCGAGGCCTGTGTCGAGATGACGAGATCGGCGATCAGCTGAATACCACTGGCGATCTTGCTGCCGCTGTGCCACGTGTTCAATGCCAGCACCCGGATCTCTCGTGCCGCGGGTGCAGCATCGGCAACCGACATCACCGAACCAGCCGCGAGCGCTGCGTCCGCCTCTGCCGACCCCAACCCATCATCGCGTCGCCTCATCAACCCATCATGGCCTCCATCGGTTCACGCCGACGGCGCGGTGGGACGGGCTCGGAACGTCGAGCCGTCGGGAACGCCGAGTCGCCGTAGCAGCAGCGTCGACGGGCACCATCCCACAGCGCTGTAGAGCAGCAGGTTCGCGCCGATGAACCCGGTGAATATCAGCCACCAAGGCGAGACCACCGCGGCCAGTAGCGTGCTGATCAGCACAAAAGTGCCCGCAAGCAACGGTACGAGTCGCGGGATGGACCAGCCCTGGTGTCGAGGTAGTTTCGCCATTCGAATTCATCCAATCATGTTCTATACCTGCGATTTTCGGTCAGGCGATGGCCTGGAACAGTTCCTCGATTTCGGCTGCGGTCATCGGTTCCCAGCCGTCCCACTGAATTATACCCCTAGGGGTATCCATGGGCCCGGCTCCGGACCGGGCCCATGGATGTGATTTCACATTTCCCTGCGCCCGCCGCGAAGGTCCGACGAGCCCCGTGTGACGCAAGCTCGGTCGAGCGAACCCGTAGCGGCAGCGCTAGGGACGTCCGCCGACCCCACGTGAGGTCGGCGAACCGCCAGGTTCCGTTCCACCACAGCTCACATAGATGACCGTTCGTGGTTTGCCCGGTGGCCCTGAACGGTATGTGTTGAATATTGTCGCCGGGGTGTACCAACCGGACGGTTGACCATCCGGAACAGGAATTGGCACCATGACGAATCTCCTCGGTCGTTGTTTGCCCCTATCGACACCCCCGAGTGGCTCGAGGTTGGCATGCGCGCGTCGTTGTCACACGGGTAGTGCATTCGGCGGATCATTGAACTGTGGGATCACAATCCGAAATACCGCCTCGACGCCGTCGAATTTACCGTGTCACCAGCCTCGGGCACCCCGAGGTCAGCCGCACGCGTAAGGCCGTACGACGCGCTAAGAAGTTCCTCACCTGGGACGGATGGCTAAAACTTGGGGCCATCGCTGGCGCGATCGGTGTTCTCGCCGGCCTCTTCTTCAGCGTCCAGTCACTACTTGCCAACAGCAAGCAGTACCGCATAGCTGAACGGGCGGAGTTCACCACAACATTCGGCAAGGCGATAGAACAGATAGGAAGCATCAACCTTGACACACGCCTCGGCGGAATCTATCTGCTGGAAAGACTCGCCCAGGATTCAGTTCGGGATCGCCCGACAATTCTCCACATACTGAGCGCTTACGTCCGGGAGCACACAGCTCGACTCGACGTCTGCAACACAGAGTTCAGCACCGCATACCCGCCCACTGATGTGCAAGCTGTGCTCACTGTCATCGGTCGACGCAGCGGCGACGATCCCGTCGACCTATCGAGCACATGCCTGACAGGGGCGAACTGGACAAACGCAAAGCTCGTCAATGTAAATCTCGACTTCGCCATATTGCCATATTCAAGATTCAACAATGCGACCTTCGATAGACATGGCATCAGAGGCGCAAATTTCTATCGAAGCCAATTTGCATACGCCGACCTCGAGGGGTCGACCATCGAGTACTCAACACTCGAGAAGGCTAGCCTGGATGGCGCAAACCTTAATGGGGCACGCTTCTCCGACGACGTCATGAGTGGCTGCGACCTATCGCGGGCAAGCTTGGTTCGTGGACGCATTATCGAATCTGACATCAGCAATTGCAACCTGCTTCGTACGAATTTAAAGGATGCCGAACTTCGCAACTCGAACCTAAAAGGAACCCGCTTCGATTGGCCAAAACCTCCCGCACCGGCACTCAATCTTTCCACAGCAAAATTTGACAACGTTCAATACGACGCCACCACCATATGGCCAAGTGGCTTCCAACCTCCTCCGCACCAATCCTGAGCCGCCCTTGGATATTGGTGGTTACGTGCGGCGGGTTCAGCGCCGACCGATCACCCTGCGGGGCAGCGAGTTCGGTCTCGCTCAGTGCGCCCGGCTGCCCGGTCGCGATCGAGCAGATGGATCCGCTGCCCGCGGAGGTCGCCGCGATGGCCGAACAGGACGACGCGGGCTCGGACGGGTCTTGCAGACCATCCGCACGCGTCTTTCCCGAATACGCGGATCGATCGCGGAACGGTGTCGGTTGTGCGACGGATCGGTGGAGATTCCGCTCATTGTTGCCCCAGCAAGCGCGTAGCTACCACATGCTGGCGGACAGAGGTCGGCCCTGCTGCACCCAGCGAAGGGAGATACGTGGTGGCATTGGGACGTCGTCGGCTACTGATCGGCTTCGCCGGTGCGGGTGGCCTCGCCCTGGCCGGATGCGGGCTGGAACCCGCGCCCCCCAAACCCGCCACACTCCGATTCGATCCCCCACCCGGCACCCACGACGTCGATGCGCGCACCCTCGGCACGGTCACCGTCACCGACGGGACGCTGCGGTCGGTCGAATGGATCGATGAAACGGGCAGATCACTGCCGGGCACACCGGCCCCCGATCATCGAACCTGGACCAGCGCCGAACCACTCGGCTACGGACACACCTACACCGCGAAAGCCGTGGCGCAGGGCGAAACCGGCGACGTCACCGCGACGACAACCTGCACCACGGTACAGCCGCAACAGCTCATCGACGTCTCCCTGCGCTCGGCCAATCTCGTCGACCTGGCCGAAAACGACACCTACGGAGTAGGTTTCGTGCTCGTCGCACATTTCGACGAACCCGTCGACCGGGCGGCCGCGGAAACCCACCTGAAGGTCACCACCGAGCCCGCCGTCACCGGTGCCTGGTACTGGCTCGACGATCAGAATGCACACTGGCGGCCGGAGCACTATTACGCGCCTGGAACCAGGATCACCATCGAGTCCGAACTCTTCGGACTCGCGCTCGGCGACGGCCGCTACGGCCTGCGCAACCAACAGGTGTCGGTGATCATCGGCCCCGCACACGTCGCGATCGCCGACGACGACACCAAACAGATCCAGGTCTTCGAAAACGGAAACCTGGTGCGCACCATGCCCACATCGATGGGCAAGGGCGGCACCGCGGTCGTCGGTGGCAGATACCTGTCGTTCTGGACCCGCCCCGGCATCTACACCGTGCTGGACCGAAACAACCCGGTGATCATGGACTCCGCCAGCTACGGCCTGCCGACCAGCTCCGGTGGCTACCGCACGAGCATCAACCACGCGGTCCGCATCAGCCACGACGGCATCTTCGTGCACGAACTGGCCGCAACCATGTGGGCTCAAGGCAACACCAACGTCTCACACGGCTGCCTGAACATCTCCCCCAACGATGCCGCATGGTTCTACGACTTCGTCATCCCCGGGGACGTCGTCGAGGTCCGCAACACCGGCGGCGACCCCCTCGACATCTGGCAGAACGGCGACTGGAGCGTCCCCTGGGCCGACTGGATTCGCGGCGGCACCCACACGTGAAACCAAAAGACAGGTCACCGGTCTCCATCTCGGTGACCTGCCCCAGGTACGCTCACACATCGCCTGATCGGTCTTGCGCGGCCTGCCCGGCTCCATTTCGCGTCCACGCAGCATGCACCGAAACCTGTTATCAGCCGACCGCGCTCCCGCAATCTCATTGACGTTCAGCAAAATGTCAGCTACTGACATCGGCATGGCCGTCATACCGCGAGGCCACACCGCAGTAGAGCAGCCGAACTTCACAGCGAAAGGGAAATATCCCATGCAGCGATCCACCCTCT
>NZ_JBEXLC010000012.1:0-87931 GCF_040609795.1 Nocardia sp. NPDC004604 | reverse complement strand
GCCCGCCGCTATGCAGCAGTTCGCGGACATGCCGGAGGAGGAACGGCAGCGGCTGGCCGCCCAGGGCGAAGCCGAGTTGGTGCGACTCCGGTCTGAACCATCGGAGGACCAGCGGCCGCCGGACCGGCCGATGCCCCCTCCCGCGGATCGGTCGGCGCCCGCCGGGAACACCGTCATCCCGGGCACCCGCAAGCCCAACCGCGATCGCATCGTAACCCCGACTGATGACGACGACGAGGACGACGAATACTTCCGGGACCGCCAGCAGCGCGGATGGCTGCAGTGACCAGGGCGCGGGTGGTCTTCGACACTGAGATCAACCCGGAGTGGACGCCGACTCTCGCGACGGCACCGACGGAGCTCGTTCTCACCGAGCCGATGCCGGGGTTGTGCAGCGAGCACGGTTGCACCGCCATTGAGATCCGTTCCTTCGCAGTCAATTCCAGTGGCCCACTATCGGAGTTGCCGACACTGCGAGCCATGTTGCGCTCCATGAAACCCGGGCGGCGGGACCCCGTCCTAGCGCGCGTCCGCTTCGACTGCCCGGCCTGCGAGTTCTGTCTCCTCGAGGTCCGGCGCTTTCGTCGAATCGCGCTGGTGGCACTGCTGGCGATACCGCTGACAATCGCGGCTGTCCTCATCGCACGGGCGCTCGAACTCGAACCGCTCTATTTGCCTTTAGCTTTCGTGAGCGTGCCCGGATGCATGCCGATCGCGTTGCTGGTGGCGATGCTGTCCTGGAGTCGCTCCCGCTATTTCGCCGATGTCTGGATGAACGGAACAGCCGACCAGCTGATCGTTTTCGCGCACCCGGATTTCGTGGCCGCGGTCGAGCGCAATCGGGCGGGGAATCGCTGAACCCCCCACTGGAGCCCACCACAATAGGGGCCCAAGCCTTTTCGCAGCTCCGCCCACCGGAGCCTCTAACGATCAGTTTGTTCACAGCACTTAGTGAGGACGGATCGAGAATTCTGCTAGCGTTCGGTACGCGATTTCGAGAGAATAATCGCAGTGTTGGATCGATATTCTGGCAAGTTCTGTGCGGTGCTGGAGATGTCGGAGCGGAGGTATCCGATGGCGGTGGGTTTCATCGGGTGAGTGCCGATCTGGGGACGTCGAGCATGGCCTGGCTGGGCGGTGTCGTCGTGTGGGTGTGGCCACAGGTCGACATTTCCCAGGCCTGGCCCTTTGGTTATTCACTTCCGTGCCACTTGCGCTTGGGCCTACGCTGCGGCTCCCGCACCGGCCAGCGCACCGCCCACACCAACACCGCCAACGGCACCCCAGCCGCCAGCACCAGCCCGGCCGTACTCCAACTCATCGTCCTTGCTTCCCGCACGAGAACGCGGTCCACCGAGCGAAAGACATTCGCGGAGAAACAGTTTCGACGTCCGCGACATACATCACCGCATGCAACATCAGCACATCCAGATGCAGCGGCGACGGCATGATCACCGCATCCACTTCCGCACCCCGGACCTGGTCGACCAGCGGCACCAGTGTGATGTCCGGCGGCCATACCAGCGCGTAGCCGAGCCGCCGCGCCAGCCGCCGCACCTGCGCCGCATCCCATTCCGGATTTCCGGTGACCACCGGGTCTATCCAACCCAGCGCGGTCGGACGCGACCTCATCGCTGCCTTGCATCGCGGAATGCGGCTGTCGATGTGAGCCGCGCGGCGAGTGCCGCGGCATCCGCACCGGGGTCGGTCAGTCCATCCAGGACATCCAGCAAGGTTTGCATGTCGAGGCCGGCCGTTGCCGGTGGGTTGGGATCAACGAAATAGCGACAGCCCAGTCGCTCGGCGTGACAACGAGTCTCGGACACGTGCTCCGGCCCATTCGTCCGTTCGAGGCGGACGGCTTTCGGCCTTTTCTTGTCAGCATCGGCGGATGTGGATCGCCACGGCGTGTACTGCTGGCAGATATCCATGTCCTGGCTCATTCCGTGCTGTTCCTCCTGATCGCGTATTGGTAAGCACCCGCCGCCGAGGAGCTGTCGCCACCGACAGGGTTGGTTGTCCGGTTTCGAAGATCTGTTGTCAGGCAGAGGGGCTGGTGCAGGTCGGGCAGTCGGCGGGCGAATCGGTGGGGTGCGGATGTCCCGTCTCGATCAGGCGTGTCCAACAGCCGCGCAACATCTCACACGTCGCTACCGTGCAGTCGGCGTGTAGCTCGCGGGAGATCTCCCGATGCATCTGCGCGGGTGTCATCGCCTGACTCGGATACCGGTGCTCGATGGGATCGGCGGTCATATCAGAACCCCTGGTGCGGGACATCAGCCGGGACCAACCGCCCGGCATCGATCAGCCGTTTCTTCGCCTGCGCCTTGACCGGGCACATCGACGCCGCGCACTCCAGGTGGGCCTGCATCACCGCGTGGGCGTATTCGATTGTCATTACAGGCAATTCGCAGTGGTTCGTTACGGGAAGGCCATGCATACGGAGACTCCGAACGTGGGTGTGAGTGTCTGGAAACCCGGTAGCCAAGGACGAAACTGCCTGTGCGACACGGTAATTCACTGAATCAGTGGGTATATCCCGGCTACCGGGGTGATTTCAGTAGTACCTCACAGGGCACACTTTGGAAGATGTCTATCTGCGATTCACGGAACTTATTCCCGCACTTCCAGAGTGCCTTTCATGACCATTCCAAAATGCACGCCAACGACTAGTGAGGCTACGTAATGACCGGTTCGGCTGTCCCGCGTCGAATGTTGGGCCGTCAGTTGAAGAGGCTCCGAGAGGAGTCTGGTGTCTCGCCTACAGCAGCGGCCAGGGCCATCGAGGTGTCGCCCCAGACGCTGTGGCGGATGGAGTCGGGCCAGCGCGGGCCGAAACTAAAGGAGCTGTACATCGGTGTCTTGTGCAAGATGTACGGCGCCACTGAAGAAGAGAGTACGGCGCTGGCCGGTCTCGTCGCGGAGACGAAGAAGCCGGGCTGGTGGCACAGCTACGGCGATGCGGTTCCGGCTCACTTCGACCTGTTCATCGGGTTGGAGGAGGCTGCGAAGCGGTTGACGACGTTCCAACTGACCCTTGTCCCCGGTCTGCTGCAGACACCGGACTATCGGCGGGCGCTCGCCTGGATCGAGTTCCCTGGCCAGGCTGCGGCGGCCCTGGAGACACTAATCGAAGTGCACAGTCGACGGCAGTCGAGGTTGCGGAACAGTGCGCGAGACTTCGAGTTCCGGGTGCTCCTCAGTGAATCGGTGCTACACCATCAGGTGGGCGGTCCAGCCGTGATGGCGGAACAACTCCGGCATCTTGCCGACGCCGGCCGGCGGCCGAACGTGTCGATCCGAGTGCTCCCTCAGCAGGTCGGAAGCCACCGGGGGCTGATCACGGGATCATTTGTGTTCATGGAATTTCCCGTGCATCCCACATCTCGGCTGACCGAGCCTCCCGTGGTGTATGTGCAGGGCTACACAGGGGCTCTTTACTTGGACCAAGAAGCGGAAATCACGCAGTACCGAACTGCAATCGCGCAGATCCGGCAGGTAGCGTTGGATGAAGACATAAGCAGGGGACTGCTACTGAAAGTTGCAAGGGAGAACCAAGCGTGAGCATCGACCTGTCCGGCGCAGCATGGTTCAAGAGCAGCAGGTCAGCCAGCCAGGACACATGCGTGGAAATCGCACACCTCAACGGTGGCATGGTCGGGGTGCGGGACTCGAAGAACCCCACGGGCCCAGCTCTTGTATTCAGTCCCGCTGAGTGGGATGTATTCACGGCGGGTTTGCAGAGCGGGAGGCTCGAGCTGTCCTGAGTGGCGTGCATGTGAAATCATAGGAACCCCAGGTGTGCTGGGGTTCTCCCGTTCCCAGAGCTCCACGCCCGCACGTCGACGACGGTAGGTGGACGTGCATCGGTTCGGCTGCCGCTGGCGCCATCCGAAACAACCTCGGCGTCGCACTCGGCGCCCCAAGCTCTCCTACCTCGCTCTATGCGCTGCGCCCAAGGCGTATCGGATAGGATTCGCGTCATGAGTGATGGGGGGACACCAACCTCTGGCCAGAACCTTGCGGTGGTGCCCGAGAAGGTGCGAGAGGTGGGCAAGTACGTCTACGAGTTGGCCGAGGCACTGCGATCGGCACTGGACTCCGCGGCTAAGGACGTCGCTTCGCTGACCGATGGCAGCTGGACCGGGGACGCCGCCAACGAATTCTCAGAGGGTTGGACCGAGGTCCGCGATGGCGGCACCACGATCATGACCGCCCTGACGGGGATGGCGAAAAAGCTCGGCGTCACTGCAGATACCTATCAGGCGCGTGATGGGAGCAACGCTGCGTCCTTGAACACCTCGAGTCTGGATCTGCCATGAGCTCCCAGTTTTCGGTCGACCTGGACCATCTCGATGAAATCGTGGTCCGTCTGTCAGGACTCGCCGGGTTCATCGGCGAGCATCTCGATGAGATCGATGACCGGGTCGCCGCCTTGACCGGCAGTGGGTGGGAAGGAGTTGCCGCCCAGGCGTATGCGGATGCCCACGCTCAATGGGTTACTGGGGCAAGGGAATTCGTCGAGGGTGTGAAGGATGTCAGCGACGCGGCCAAGGCGGCCCACGCGCGCTACACCACTGCACGCGACACGAATTACACAATGTTTTCCCAGGGATAAGACGCATGGGTGTACTGGTTATCGACTGGCAGACCTACTACGACGCCGGCAAGAAATGCCACGCCCTTGCCACCGATCTGCGTGCCGCCGACAAACCGGTCCACGATGCGGTCAAGGGTGAATGTGCGGGCATGGCCGGTAACACCGCGGGCTGCGAACAATGGGGCAAGACCTACGACCGCGTCGCCCAGGAAACGATGCAGACCTGCACGAACCTGGCCGACGCCCTCACCAACTTCGGCAACATGCTCTACGCCGCCGGGCACAACTGGGCGCTGTCCAATAACTCCAACCCGATGCCCGACCGGCCCACCGTTACGGCGATGTCGGAGTACAAGGTGACAATCCCGACTTCGGTCGGCGACAACGGCGACGGTGCCACCGAGGGAAAGGGCAGTATCCCCGGCTTCTACGACGCGCTGGTCGGGAAGATCCAGGACGAATTCGGAAGCAAGCTGCCCAACGGCAACAAAGACAAGCTCGCCAAGGCCGCATCGACATGGAAAACGTTTGCCGAACACAAAACCATCACCGATGCCGCGTCCCGGATCACCGAGATCACCAACCTTTTCAGCGATATCCAGGACAAGAAGGGCCTCGACCCCCTCCTCGGCCACCTCACCACCCTCAATGGCGGCGCCACCCAACTTGCCGCCGCGTCCCTCAGCCTCGCCACACCTGTCGCGGAGTACGGCACCGCCACCTCCGAAACTCGCGACAAATTCCGGGACGCGGTCACCAACGCCTTGATAGCAGCCGGAACCACCGTCTTCATCGGCGTCGCCGCCTCCTGGATCACCGCTGCCCTCAGCGACGTGGCCGCCGGCGTCGGCGTCGTAGCGATCGCCGGCAACACCGCCAGAGTGCTCAAGAGCACCTACGACACCAGCAAACTCATCAAAATAATCGGCACGGCCTCCGCAGTGGCGGGTGCCGCAACCTTCACCGTCACGGCATTCGACAAAGTCCCCAGCCTCACCGATATCGCCATCAAACTCGGCGCCATCATCGCCATGAAGGTTTATATCGATGATGAAGACAAATTCGAGAACTTGCCGCCGGCTCCGGGCAACCCGGCTCCGGGTATGACTGATGAAGTTGAAAAGTACATCCTTGGGAAACATGTCAAAGGCGCGCCCAACTATAATCCTACAAAGGGCACCTGGCCTGACACGATTACCGGCGAGGCGCTCGACGAGCTGGCCGAGGCAGCCGAAAACTCACCGGCACGAGGACCGAACTACGACGGCAATTTTGAACGCGAGGTTGACGCCGGTAAAGTTATCGGAAGCGTGTCAGAGCAGTTGGGTGGTCACGCCACCAGTCGATACAAGATCATTACCGACCGATTCGGCGGCATTATTACCATGTATCCGATCCCGTAGATGCTAGGAGTTGAATTGGGAATCGACATAATTATCCAAAATCAAATCCACGAACGGATCCACCTGGCGTATGGGGACGTGGAAGATACGCTTGTCAAGTATCGAGAGAATGCTCCGGCAGGCTCAATACTTCGGGGTCTTCACGCGCACGCGGACACAATGTTCAACACAACTCAGCTGGCCATCCTCTTGGACGAATTAGCAAATCTGTCGCCGAGCAATGACAAAGAAGCAGAGATGCTCGTCGTATTGCGTGATGCCGCCGAAACCGCTATCCGTCGGAATGGGTATCTTTGGTTCAGTGGGGACTGAATTCGTGAACGTTTTCCGCCGTTGCTGAAGCCGGTCCTGCATGCAGCGCGCGGCGGCGAATTTGCGCATCCGGGTGCCCGGCATGGTGGCCCTTGCGAACGATACCTTCGCGGCCAGCGCGGGTTCCCCACAGCGATCATCTGCCGCGATTTGGTAGCGAACAGCCGAAATGCGATCTTGCGTAGGTGTTCTCGCCATCGACGGACGGAGAAATCACCGACTACCCGTCCATCGAGATCTACCAGGACAATTCCGCAGGAAATTCACGCCCAGTACTGATCGATCCGGCGAATTCCGGGAGCCAGTGGGGACCACTCGCCAACCTGCCGTCCTTCCATGAAGTAGGAGGAGGAAAAGCAATGTTCGAGCCGTTCAAAGCCGACTTCACTGATCCGAACTGGGAGCGGAACAAACCGACAGCCCTGGGTAGCCCGAGCAATCCGCCGTCAACTGTGGTTGTGCGCTAGTGGAGCATCGTGACGACACCCGCGCGCGCTGCTTGATGTCCGGCCCCGTTTTCTGGCAGGCGACGACGCTAGCGGTACCGCTCGCATCGGCGACGGCCGTAATGCTGTTCGCGTTGATGATTCGTGTGGCCGATGCGGCGTACCCGTCGGTCGACACATCGAAGCATTGGGTATTCGCCACCATCACCGTCGTTATGGCCGTGGCGGCGGTACTCCTTGTGCTACGGAGAACACCGCGGTCTCTGGGCACGGCTACCGGTATAGCGACATCCGGCTTACTCGTTGTATTCGTCTGGTTGGCTACCGCATGAGCGGCCTACCGTCGAAATACGCCCGGCAGGACTGGTTCGGCCCTGAAGCGTTCATCGCCGTAGTCATCGGCATGGTCTCTATCTCGTTGCCTTACACCGGACTAGTTCCCCGCGACGCGATCTGGTTCATAACCGGACCACCCATCGTTGGTGGCCTACTCATCGCCATCAGTGCCGCCAGCCTTCCACTCAGTGACAGCACCCGCCGAGTAGGCGTCGGTCTACTAGCCGCGTTCGCCGGATTCCTGTTGTGCATCATCGGATTTCTCATCGGCCTCGCAATCGGGGCAATCTTCACATAGTGACTACCGCCTCCCGCGAAGATCACGCATGCACTGCCGGATGACGTCCCGCGCCGCGAGCCCGCTTTGGTAACCCCGGGCGAGGAATCGGCGTCAACATCGTGGTGAGTGGCCTGCACAGCTCGGCGCGGAGTTCCTTGCTGGTAACGGTCCGGCTGTGCAGATCGAAATCGCAGTCGCGCAATTGGTAAGAGCCGCGGCAAGAGAACCGGAAAGTACGCGGACCACAGGAACGCGATGCGGTTCTCGCAGCGACGGCTCGAGACCGTGCGCGCAACTTATGAGCGGTCCTCGACATCGAGCAGCGGGCGTGGCGGGCGCAGCGGGTGATCCTCGCGGCGGAGCGCGCCCCGAAGCGCGGAATGAGTTGGGGGCAGCGTTAGTCGCCGTTGACGCGGAGGTCTTCGAGGAGGTCTTCGGCCCATTGGACTTGGACTGAATCGGGGCCGGTGACACCCATGGCGGTCATCACGCTCAGCAGCATGCCGGTGCCGAGGAAGCGGCGCATCTGTTCGGCCGATGCGTCGGTGAGTTCTTGGATCACGCGGTAGATGCCGCCGAAGCGCTCGCGGACGGCGGGGCCGATGGCGGGGTCGGAGGCGGCGGCGAAGGACTGGAGCAGCACCAGGAGTGGTTCGCGTTCGTTGAGGAACGTTTTGTAGCCGGTGCCCAGTGCGTGCATCTTCTCCTCCGCCGTCGAGTCGGGTGTGATGCCCTCGGCGGCGGCCGCGCGGAAGACGTCCTCGATGCGGTCGCAGACTCGGTTCGATGCGGCCAGGAACAGCTGCTGTTTGGTGCCGAAGAGGCGGATGACATACGGCTGTGAGACGCCAGCTCGGCGCGCGATCTCATCGGTTTTGGTTGCGGCGTAACCGGATTCAGCGAACGCGGCGATGGCCGCGCGCAGTACTTCCTCGCTGCGTTCGGTGGCGGTCATTCGGGTTCGGGCTGCTCTCGCCATCGGGCTCCACTTCGTCGGTCGGCCGCTTGCCTTGACATGTTATCAGTCGATGCATACTCTTCGAATCCGTTAGTTATCAGTCGATTACAACAAAGGCTGGAACATGTCTCTCGAAACCTCCGCCCCGCCGGTCCTGGTCGAACAGCGCATGGGCGGACGCCGATTCGCCGCCGTACTCGCCGCCGTCGGCCTGCCGATGTTCATGGTCACGCTGGACAACCTGGTGGTGACCAATGCGCTGCCGGTGATCCGCAGCGAACTCGGCGCATCGCTGGCCGACCTGCAGTGGTTCGTCAACGCCTACACGCTCTCGTTCGCATCGCTGCTGCTCACGGCCACCTCCATCGGCGACCGGCTCGGCCGTCGCCGGGTCTTTCTGTCGGGTATCGCGCTGTTCACCCTGGCCTCGGCCGCCTGCGCGGTGGCCACCGAACCGTGGATGCTGATCGCCGCCAGGGCGGTCCAGGGATTCGGTGCCGCCGCGGTGATGCCGCTATCGCTGACCCTGTTGTCATCGGCGGTGCCCGAGCGGATGCGCAGCGTCGCCATCGGCATCTGGGGCGGTATCTCCGGACTCGGCGTCGCGCTCGGCCCGCTGATCGGCGGTGCGGTGGTCGAGGGGCTGAGCTGGCAGTGGATCTTCTGGATCAATGTGCCGATCGGCCTGCTGGTGCTGCCGTTCGCGGCGCGGGTGCTCACCGAATCACACGGCCGGGCCAAGCGGCTGGATCTGCTGGGGCTGGTGTTGTCCGCGGGCGGAGTGCTGGCGGTGGTGTGGGGCGTGATCCACGGTGCCGATGACGGCTGGACCTCGACCGGTGTGCTGTCCACGCTGATCGGCGGAACGGTGTTGCTCGGCCTGCTGATCGTGTGGGAGCTGCGTACGACCGATCCGATGCTGCCGCTGCGGCTGTTCCGCTCCCGCGCCTTCCGGGTGAGCAATACGACCGGCTTCACCTTCTCGGTCGGTGTCTTCGGCTCGATCTTCCTGCTGGCGCAGTACTTCCAGGTCGTCCAGGGCTATGGGCCACTGCAGTCCGGCATCCGCACCATGCCGTGGACGATGGCGCCGATGCTGGTCGCTCCGCTCGCCGGTCTGGTCGTGGACCGCGTCGGCGCACGGACGCTGCTGACGGCCGGTCAGGCGCTGCTGGCGGTGGCGCTGGGCTGGATGGCGGCCATCACCTCGGTCGATGCGAGCTACGGCGCGTTCGTCGGGCCGTTCCTACTCGGCGGCATCGGCATGGGCCTGACATTCGCGCCCGGCTCCACGGTCGTGATGGCCAGCGCGAGTCCGGAGGATCGAGCCATGGCCTCGGGCACCAACAGCACCATCCGCGAGGTCGGTGTCGCCATGGGTGTCGCGATACTGGCATCGGTCTTCGCCTCCCATGGCTCCTATACCAACCCGCAGAGCTTCGTCGACGGCCTGATCCCGGCCGTATGGGTCGGCGCCGCAATCGTCGCGGCAGGCGCAGTGCTCTCCCGTCTCCTGCCCAGCCGCATCGAATCCGCGCACTGATCTGTTTGATCGAGACCGTGCGTCCGCCCCGGGCCGAACGCCTGGGGCGGGCGCACTTGTGTCTGTGGTTGTCCCCCCGTGGTGTAGACGTTGCCTTGCGCTGATCGGTGACGCGGGCTGACTGCGGGCGCATTTACGTGTGGCCCCCATTGCGGTGCGGGTGTGCCGCTGCTTGCGCGATCGGCGTCGCGTGCTCATCGGCGCCGCGGGCTCGCCTCGGGCTGCTGGTGGCGGGCGGGTGGACATCGGTGATGGTGTGTGTAGCAGGTTGACCCGCCAAGCGATGTTCGACGCCGTGTGTTGATCAACTGCTGACCGAGCCCCTGGACCCGGCGTGGACCGATCGCCTGTGGCGGGCGCATTTGCGTGTGGCCGTCATCGCGGTACGGCCACACCTCGGCGACCCTGCGCGGCAATTCGCGCCCACGGGTCGGTGTTGCGGGTCGCCTCAGGCCGCTGGCGGCGGCGCACTTCCATATCGGCGCGCGGGTGGTCAGCCGCCCGCGCTGATTGACACCGCGAGTTGATCATTCGGTGATCGAGACCGTGCGTCCGCCCTGGGCTGATCGCCGGGGGCGGGCGCATTTGTGTGTGGTCGTGCCGCGTGGTGCGGGTGTGCCGCTGCGTGCGCGATCGTCGCCGCGCCCTGATCGGCGCTGCGTCCCCTTCCTGGTTTTCGCGGGGCGTACTTCGATATGGCCGTCGTCTTGGTGGACGCGCCGCGCGGGCTTGGTCGTGGTCTATCTAGCGAACGATGGGCGCCATCGGGCGTGGGTGGTGCGTACAAGGTCGGAGCTGCGGATATCGCGCGACCTGCGATAATGCTCAAGTGCTATCGGTACACTCGCGGTGTGGCGAGCCCAAAGGGTGAAGTGCTGCGGGGGCGCGTTCCTGCTGTGGTGCGGGTGGCGGGTGGGCTGATCGCGCTGGAAGGGGCGGGGTTGGTGGCCATGGCTGCGGGTGCGATCGGTCGCGAATCGGGTATCGCCATTCAGATCTACTGGCTGATGGCGCTCGGGATGGTGGTCTTTCTGGCGGGGGTGGCGGTGTTCGTCGGCCGGAAATGGGGGCTGTTGCGCGTTATCGCGATCGTGATCCAACTGCCGCTGCTGCTGGCGGCGCTCGGACTCTTGCTGGGCGGCGGTCGGATCTACGGGATCGTGATCGGTGCGGTTGTCTGTTTTATCGTTGGTTTGCTGTACGCCCCGTCTGCGCGACAGTGGCTCGGGCCGCCGCACGGGCGCTGGCCTGGGTGAACTCTGCGCGAGCTGGTGGTGGCACACGCTCGGCGGGCGACGCGGCGGTAATCCGGATGAATTGCCTCCGGCGCATCGAATACGATTCGACCAGCAGCAATGTGGGTAGGCAATCACGCGGACCCGCGAACCGATCCCCAGGGGAGAGACGAACGATCGTGGCCGACGACAACGATGGAGTCGAGAACGCAGCGCTGACCGAGGAGGCTCTGGCCGCTGCCGCGGCGGAGGCCGAGAAGGCGTTTGCGGCGGCCGCCGATCTCGATGCGCTCGCGGTCGCGAAGACCGAGCATCTCGGCGGTAAGGCGCCGCTGGCCTTGGCGCAACGCGCGCTGGGCAGCCTGCCGAAGTCGGAGAAGGCGGATGCGGGCAAGCGCGTGAATGTCGCGCGGGCCCGGGTATCGGAGGCCTTCGAATCGCGCCGCACGGTGCTGCTCGCCGAGCGCGACGCCGCCGTCCTGGTCGCCGAGGCGATCGATGTGACACTGCCCGCGGTCCGGGCCGCTGTCGGCGCCAGACATCCGATCACCGTTATCTCCGAGCAGATCGCCGATGTCTTCGTCGCGATGGGCTGGGAGGTCGCCGAGGGTCCCGAGGTCGAGACCGAGCACTTCAACTTCGACGCGCTGAATTTCCTGCCCGACCATCCGGCCCGCACCATGCAGGACACCTTCCACATTGCGCCGGAGGGGTCGCGCCAGGTGCTGCGCACGCACACCTCCCCGGTCCAGGTGCGTTCGCTGCTCGAGCGCGAACTGCCCATCTATGTGGTGTGCCCCGGCCGCACCTTCCGCACCGATGAGCTCGACGCCACCCACACCCCGGTCTTCTCCCAGGTGGAGGGGCTCGCAGTGGACAAGGGCCTGACCATGGCGCATCTGCGCGGCACCCTGGACGCGTTCGCCCGCGCCCTGTTCGGGCCGGATACGCGGACTCGTATGCGCCCCAACTACTTTCCGTTCACCGAGCCATCGGCCGAGGTCGATGTGTGGTTCCCGGACAAGAAGGGTGGCGCTGGCTGGGTCGAATGGGGCGGCTGCGGCATGGTGAACCCGAAGGTGCTGATCGCCAGCGGGATCGATCCCGAGGTGTACAGCGGGTTCGCGTTCGGCATGGGGCTGGAGCGGACGCTGCAGTTCCGCAATGGCATCCCGGACATGCGTGACATCGTCGAGGGTGACGTGCGGTTCACGCTGCCCTTCGGTATCCGGTCCTGACCTTCCATCCATCGAGAGAGCGAAACGTCAAGTGCGAGTAGCGCAGTCCTGGCTGACGGACATCATCCGCCGGACCACCCCCGAGTGGTCGGTGACGCCGGAGGAGCTCGACGCCGGGTTCGTCCGTGTCGGTTTGGAGGTCGAAGAGGTCGACAAGCTCCAGCGGGTGACCGGTGATATCGATAAGCCGCTGGTGGTCGGCCGCGTCGCCGAGATCACCGAGCTGACCGAGTTCAAGAAGCCGATCCGGTTCTGTAAGGTGGATGTCGGCAACCC
Source organism: Nocardia sp. NPDC004604 (assembly GCF_040609795.1). Taxonomy (NCBI): domain Bacteria; kingdom Bacillati; phylum Actinomycetota; class Actinomycetes; order Mycobacteriales; family Nocardiaceae; genus Nocardia; species Nocardia sp. NPDC004604. The sequence goes on along the minus strand of NZ_JBEXLC010000012.1, from coordinate 75,304 downwards.
GGACCTGCAGGAGATCGTCTGCGGCGCAACCAATTTCGCGGTCGGCGAGCTGGTGGTCGTGGTCCTGCCGGGTGGGGTGCTGCCCGGTGGTTTCCAGATCTCCTCGCGCAAGACCTACGGGCATGTCTCCAACGGCATGATCTGCTCGGTCGCCGAACTCGGTATCGGCAAGGATCATTCGGGCATTCTGGTGCTCGAGCCGGGTACCGCCGAACCCGGTACCGATGCCAATGAGCTGCTCGGACTCGACGATACGGTCATCGAGCTGAACATCACGCCGGACCGCGGCTACTGCTTCTCGGCCCGCGGTCTGGCGCGCGAATTGGCGTGCGGATTCGATCTGGAATACGCCGATCCCGCGGTGCGGATACTGCCCGATGACGAGCAGCAGGCGTGGTCGGTTCGGCTCGAGCCGGAGTCCAAGTGCACCCGGTTCGCGGTACGCCGGGTCACCGGCATCGATCCGAATGCGGTGAGCCCCTGGTGGTTGCAGCGCCGGCTGCTGCTGTCGGGTGTGCGCCCGATCTCCCCCGCGGTCGATGTCACCAACTACGTGATGCTCGAGCTCGGGCAGCCGCTGCACGCCTTCGACGCAGACAAGCTCAAAGGCGGTCTGGTCGTGCGGACCGCCGATGCGGGCGAGACGCTGCGCACCCTTGACGAGGTCGAGCGGGTGCTCGACGCCGAGGATGTGGTGATCGCCGACGACTCCGGCGTCATTTCGCTCGCGGGCGTCATGGGCGGCGCGACAACGGAAGTCGGCGCCGGGTCGACCGATATCGTGCTCGAGGCCGCCACCTGGAATCCGCTGCTGGTCTACCGCACCGCGCGCAGGCACAAGCTGGTCTCCGAGGCCGGTAAGCGCTACGAGCGGGTCGTGGATCCGGAGATCAATGTCGCCGCGCTCGATCGCGCCGCTCAGCTGCTGGCCGAAATCGCCGGTGGCACCGTGGAATCCGCGCTCACCGATGTGCGGGTGTCGGTGCCAGCCGCGCCGCCGATCCGGATCGATATCGATCACGCCGATCGGGTGGCGGGCGTGGTCTACCCGACCGGTACCTCGGCGCGTCGTCTCGCGCAGATCGGCTGCACGGTCGAGGTGGGTGTCAACGAGGCCACCGGGCACGGGCAGTTGGTGGTCACGCCGCCGAGTTGGCGGCCAGATCTGGCGCAGCCCGCGGACCTCGTCGAGGAGGTGCTGCGGCTGGAAGGGCTCGAGCAGATCCCGTCGGTAATTCCGACCGCCCCGGCCGGACGTGGTCTGACCGCCGGACAGCGGCGGCGTCGCGCGGTGAGCCGGGCGCTGGCCTTCGCCGGATGTGTCGAGGTGCCGCCGCCGGTTTTCCTCCCCGCCGATGTGTTCGACACCTGGGGCCTGGATGCGGACGACCCGCGGCGCAACACCACGCGGGTGCTGAATCCGCTCGATACCGAACGTCCGGAACTGGCGACCACACTGCTGCCCGGTCTGCTGGAAGTGGCCGCGCGCAATATCTCTCGCGGCGCGCGTGATCTCGCGATCTTCGGCATCGCGCAGGTGGTGCAGCCCGGTCCGAACGTGCGCGCGGTCGACGTGCTGCCCGTGGATCGTCGGCCCACCGACGAACAGATCGCGGAACTGCTCGATTCGCTGCCCGCACAGCCGGTGCATATCGGCGCTGTCCTCACCGGTCGCCGGGAACCGCGCGGGCCGTGGGGTGCGGGACGTCCGGCCGAGGCCGCCGACGCGTTCGCGCTGGCCGATGCGATCGGTGACGCGGCGGGTGTGACGATCGAGCGTCGCACCGCCTCGTATCTGCCGTGGCATCCGGGACGGTGCGCGGAATTGGTGGTCGATGGCCGGATCGTCGGGCATGCAGGCGAATTGCATCCGGCCGTCTTGGAGCGTGCCGGTCTGCCGCCGCGCACCTGCGCCCTCGAACTCGATCTCGATGCCCTGCCGCTGCGCGAATCTCGGCCTGTCCCAGTGGTTTCCCCGTTCCCTGCGGTACTGCAGGACGTTTCGGTGAGTGTGGCCAAGACCGTCCCCGCTGCCTCGGTGGAGTCGGCGCTGCGCACCGGCGGCGGTGCGCTGCTGGAGGATATCGCCCTGTTCGATGTGTACGAGGGCGCGCAGGCGGGCGAGGGACGCAAGTCGCTCACCTACGCCCTGCGCTTCCGCGCCTCTGACCGCACGCTCACCGAGGACGAGGCGAGTGCGGCCCGCGACTCGGCGGTCGCCGCGGCTGCCGATGCGGTAGGCGCGGTGCTGCGCGGTTAGTCAGCTGAAGTCGGCCCCGGACGGTATGCCGTCCGGGGCCGTTTCGCGTTGCGGCCCAGGGCATTACTCCGCGGGCAGGTCGAGCTGACCGCCTTCGCCGGACCCGGGCAGATCCGGGCGCGTTCTTGGATGTGCCACTGTTCAACGCCGAGACCGCGCCGCCATGTGATCAGGGCATGCGGCAGTTGCTCGGGCCGCCGTTCGACTCTGAGCCAAATGGCTTGGCAATCAACATCGACCGCCAACTGGGGCGGCCTAGTGCCGCCTCCTGCTAGCCCCTGCCATATCCAGCCCTGGGGCCGTGGTCTATCGAACGATAGTCGAATGGTGGTCACGCGGGGGCGGATTCATCTGGTCGATGCAACAGTGGTTGATTCGATGAGTATGTTATCGAGGATGTGGGCAGGGGTGCGGAAGCCGTAGCGCTTGCGTGGGCGGGTGTTGAGTTGGGCGGCGACAGGGCCGTGTTCGACCGCCATACGACTACGCTCGGCGAGCAGTCGGAGGGGGTAGCACAGCAGTCTGTCTGGAGGGGGGCACTGGCGATTGCCCGGCTCCGTGAACTGTTTCGGGTGGTGTTGCCGGGCATCGCGCCATGATCGGCGACGGGCACAGCGGTAGCGCCGCGGCCCACGGCTGGCGCGTCGACGGTCCGAATAGTCACGCGCAGAAAGGGATCGGCCGTGCAGCTAGTGCCAGTGCTGAGAATGGTTCGGCGGGGGGCAGGTGGGAATACCGTTTGATATGGTAAGGATCTTCGGACGGGTCGAGAGGGTGGGGATGGCGCACCGAATGACGTTGATGCTGCGACCGATGGGCGGTTGAGCCATGGGGTTCGGCATGTTCAATTGGAGCGCAAGTGATCTCGGGTCCGCGATGTTGGAAAGTCTGACCGACTGGATCGCGGGTGAGGAACGTCAGCCGGGTGTTGATCCGGCGGCCGTGCAGAACAAGTACAACCAGCAGCGCGACGGTGTGCGCAGCGCTGCCAATGGCATCGGCTTCCAGGGCGATTACCGACCGCGTTCGGTGCAGGGCCGCGACGACTTCGATCGGCCGTCGACCGCAGAGCTGCGCGAGAAGGTCGACAAGATCGATATCACCGCCGTCGACAATCTCGCGACCGCATGGAATGAGATCGGCAAACGCGCCGAGACCTCGTTGGACACCTTCAAGAAGGCGATGGAACGCGCGACCGATGAAGGCATCTGGAAGGGTGCCACGCGCAATGCCGTCGCCAAGGCCGTCGGGGATTACAGCACCCAGGCCGTGCAGCTCGCCAATGCCGCCAAGCTGACCGGTAGCAAGGTGGCTGAACTCGGGACCGGTCTGGAACCGACCAAGGCCCTGGTGCCGCACGCTCCCGACCTGCGCTCGAATGTCGAGAATGCCAGGCACTGGATCGCGGGCCGGGGCTGGCGCGATAACGATGAGGCCGAGAGCACCGCACATGCCGAGGCGGTCCGGGTGCTGCGCACCGTCTACGCGCCGGTCATCGAGGAGACCGACACCAACGTCCCGGTCATCCCCAAACCCGATAACCCGACGGCGAAGCCGGGTGAAACTCCCGGCGGCGGGCCGGGTAACAGCCCTGGTGGCGGCGGTCCCGGTACCTCCCCGGGCAATCAGCCGACGGACAAGCAGGAGCCCAAGCCCACCGAGCAGAGTCCGTCCACCGATCCGTCGAGTACCCAGTCGACGGATAGTTCGACGACACCTTCGTCGACCACCAGCACCGAGCCGACAACGACGAAGCCGGATACCACCGCGACCAACCCGTCGTCGACGACAACGCCGACCACCACGGGTTCGCCGACCCGTTCGGGCAGCCCGAGCGGCACCCCCGGTGCGACCAGCCAGTCGCCGGGCCGAACAGTCACCGGCACGCCCACCGGCACCGCCGCTACCACCGCGGCGACCGCAACGACTGCCGCGACCACGGGCCGCAACGGTATGTCCGGTATGGGCTCACCCGGCAATCGCGGCGGCAAGGACGAGAACGAGTCCACCAAGGGCATCCCCGATTACTTGATCAACCAGCAGAACGGCGAAGAGCTCACCGGGCTCACCAATGCGCCGAAGACGGTCCCGCCGGTCATCGGCGAGTAGGAACAGGAAGACCGCATGACAACCGCGCGGCGGTGGCGATTCACCGCGCTCGAATTCCGAGTGCTCTGGGAGTCGACCGGACGGGATGTGCTCCCGTATCCGCTGCGACATCGCTCCACCGAGGTCTTCCAGGAGGATTCGGATCGGCTGCGCCGGGCCGCGGCCGAGGTGGTGATGCCGCAGCTGGGCGAGGATCTGGTGCGTGCCGTCGAGGTGCTGCTGGCACCGGAGGCGCGGGTCGAGGTGGCCGGATTCCACGGCCCGCGCAACGAGCACAAGATCCGTGCGCACGGTGGCGTGCATTTCCAGCACGCCGCGCTGGCGATCCAGCAGCCCGGCCTCGATCACGAGCACGGCGGCGCGGTGGACCTGCTGTTCCTCACGGCCGAGGAGCTGGCGCCCGCAGTGGTCGATGCATTGCCGGAATGCCGTGCGGGACAGGGTAAACCGATGCAGGTTCCGGTCGAGGAGTTGGAGAAGCCGCCGCCGGTGGTGCGCGATGCGTGGCGTCCGACGGTGCGCGAGGAGTTCGAGAAGTTCTTCCGTCGGCCGACGACCGCCACCGTACACGTGGGGGTGTATCCGTTCGGCAGTGTGGACAATCGGCATACCAAGGGCCGCAAGGACTTTCAAATCACCGATTTCGAAAATGACGGCCGCTATGTCAGTTTCGGCAGTCGTACCGTGATCGTGAAGCCGACCGATCGCCAGCGTATCGCCGCAACGCTGCGCGAAATGATCGGCCGCACTGTGGAAGAGGTCCGCAACGGCGATCACCTGGCCCCGTGAGGGATTCCCCGCGCCCACCGGACGCGGGGAATATCGGACTCAGCCCTTGATCTCGCCCAGAATTCCGAGCACCACATCCGAGGTGTAGAACGGCTCCAGCCGCTCGCGAATCAGCTTGCCCAGCACGCCATTTCGCTTCGCACCCGCGATTACGGCAGGACCGTAGCGCAGGATCTCCTTGGCGATATCGTCGCCGGACAGGCCGAGTTCCGGCAGCATGGCGGCCAGCGTGTAATCGCCGTACTTGGTGAAGAAGACATCCACGCACTCGTCGACGAGCAGCCCGAAGTACTCCTTCTCCCTGGTGGTTACGGCGATCTCGTAGCAGAGCAGCACCAGTTCGTTCAGATCTTTCCGGGTCAGATAGTCCCGCAGACCGCTCACCGGTTCGTCGGCGTGCAGATCCCAGAACTCCATCGCGGCATCGTGCACCGGAGCGTCGCGCAGCATCTCCCGAATGGCATTGTTGGTGCGCTTCAGCGCGAAGACTGCGCCCTTGCCTGCCATATCGCCGATGAAGGTGCTCTCGGTGGCCTTCTTGGCGGTCTTGGCCGCCGACTGTCCCATGGAGATCAGCGAGGAGACGCCCGGAATCTTGCCCGCGATCTGCTTGTTCGCCTCCATGAAATCGGAGATGAGCTTGTCCACGAATTTCGAGGCGACGGTGGCGACCAGTGGGCTCTCGGTGAGCCGCTCCAGGATGCGCTCCTGCGCCTGGTGCATGCCGAAGATCTTCTCCAGCAGTGCCTCGACCGGTTCGCGCTCGACCACCTGGCCGAGGGTGTAGTCATTGTTCGCGGCGATATTGTCGTAGATCGAGTCGGCGAAGACCCCGACCATATCCGCGATGACCGGGCTGCCGCCGATCAGGTCGATTACGGTGCGGACCGTCTCCTTGGCCTGGTCGATCTCCACGACATCGCGGAAGATGAGAGTGTCGGCAACCCCGATCACCGATTCCACGTCACGGGCGACGACCTCGGTGAAGCGGTCGCCGCTCACCTCGGCCAGCAGGAATTCCACTTGGGCATCGAGTAGCCGTTCGGCGATCTCACGCGGCTCGCTCATCGAATTCCACCATCACATCCATAGTCCGTCGCGCTGGGCCAGCTTACGGATCGTTCGATTCGACGTCTTTGCCGTGCAACGATTTCCGTATCTGTTCCAGACGCTCACGCGCGGCTTTCTCGCGCGCCTCCCATTGTTCGTCGGCGCTGCGGCCCGCCGGGGTCTGCCGATCGAGTTCGCCCATCCCCTGCGCGGTGCCGAAGCGCTGCTCGACCTTATCGCGAACTGACTCGAAGGTAGGGACTCCGCCGGAGGAATATCCGCCCACCTCGGGCCCGGCCAGAATACCGGTCGGCGGTACCGGTACCGCCGGTACCGGAAAAACGCCTCCGACCTGCCCGGATGTCGCGGCGTCGGATTCTCGATCATGCGTCTGCGGCGTTGGAGTGGCGGGACTCACAGTCGCATTCGATCCGATATGACCGAGGCCAGCGGCCTCGACGACCGCAGTGTGTACCCAGGCGAGTCGCGGTCGCCCGGTGGTGGCGGTGCCGAGCACCGAAAGCAGTTCGTCATCGGATAGCGCCGCGAGCCGTGCGGTGATCTCACCCAAATCACTCATATCGCCAGGCTACGCACGACTGCGATCAGGTCGTGAGCAGTTCGCCGGTCCAGGCGCGGATGAGATCGATCCAGGAGACTTCGGTGGAGATGATGAGGTCGTTGTGTCCTGCGCCGGGGAAGATCACCAGTTGTTTCGGTTCGGGGGCGGCGGCGAACAGGCGCTCGGCGTGGCGTAGGGGGAGGAGTTCGTCGTGGTCGCCGTGCATGATCAGGACGGGGGATTGCAGTTCGCGGATGCGGCGCAGGCTCGGGTAGGCGTCGGGGACCAGTGGGCCGGGGAGGAATGGATATACGGAGCGGGCCGCGTCGCGGAGGCCGGTGAAGGTGGACATCAGCACCAGTCCGGCGGGGGGATATTCGGTGGCCAGTTCCAGCAGTACGCCGCCGCCGAGTGATTTTCCCAGGTAGAGGACACGTTCGGGGTTGACTCCCGGCTGTTCGAGCAGGATCCGCCTGGCGGCGTGGGCGTCGAGGTAGGTGCCGTGTTCGGTGGGGCGGCCGGTGCTGCGGCCGTAGCCGCGATAGTCGAAAGTCAGTACATCCAAACCGATTTCGGTGAGCAGCGCGTAGATCGGCACGCGGTCGCCGACATTGCCCGCATTCCCGTGGGCGAACAGGACGTGTCCGATCGAGTGTGCGGCGGGCAGCCACCAGCCGTGCAGGGTCTCGCCGTCGGTTGTCTGGATGGACAGTTCGGTGTAGTCCATCCCGAGGACCGACGGCGTCTGCAGGATCTGCCGATCCGGTTGGAAGGTCAGCGCGTTGAGGATCGGGCTGGCGGGGTGTCGCATGCCATCGTTCTTACTCGGTGCGCGCTGCCAGTGCGCGCCGACTCCCCGGACGCGTCATGCCTCGACGACGTCGACGCCCTTCCAGAAGGCGACGCGATCGCGCACCTGCTCGGCCTCCGGCTTCGGATCCGGGTAGTACCACGCAGCATCCGGATTCTTCGCGCCTTCGACCTCCACCGTGTAATAAGACGCGAGCCCCTTCCACCCGCAGACGGTATGGGTATCGCTGTCCCGGAAATACTCGCTATTCAGCGACCCCGCCGGAAAGTAGTGATTACCCTCGACCACCACGGTGTCATCACTCTCGGCCAGCACAATCCCGTTCCACACCGCTCGCACGCTCATCGAATCTCCCACCGTCGCACTCGATTCCGCCGCACACACATCACGGCTAACGGGTGTAACCCAACCCAAACCCACAGTATTCCCCCTCCACCAAGTGCCTCCCGCTCATTCTCCGCCCCGCACCAATTTCCCCCACCCGATCTCACCGCGGCCACACAAGATTTTTGCGACAACCAATAACGCGCCACCGCGCACCGATCTGCCTTCCCCCTCACCGTCGCGCCCCCACCACAACACCCCCTCAACCGACGAGAATGCGCTGACGCAGTATGGCTCTCGACGTTTGCCTGCACCAGAGCATGGTGATCACTTGTCCATGTCTGTGAGGGCGTGGTGGGGTGGGGCGATGCGTCTGGTGACGCTGCGGGGGCTCGGGGCTGTTCGGATGCGGTTTTATACGCCGAGGCCCGCTTTTAGGGCTGGCCAGGATTTGGGGAGGGCGGCCTTCCAGTATGGCCAGGAGTGGACGCCGATGGCGGCGTAGTCGATGGAAACGTCGGCGCCGAAGAGTTTCATGGCGGGGGAGAGGGCGAGGGTGCAGTCGTGCGAGACCTGTTCGATCTCGTTCGCGCGGAGCGGGTCGTTGGGCCAGGACCAGCGATCGTCGAAGGGGGCATCGTCGGGGCCGGGTATGCCGGTGCCCATGTAGAGGTGGACCGGTTTGCCGCGCAGCGCGTCGAGGTGTTTGCTCGGATCGTGGGCCGCCCACTCCGGGTTGCCCGCAGTGCCCCACATATTGTCCGGGTTGCCGCCCTTCGATTCGACCACGGGGCGCACCGACAACTGCCCGACACCGTCGGTGGAGTAGCAACCGCTGAAGGCCGCGAGGGCGCGGAACATATCGGGGTGCCGGACGGCCAGAATGGCGGCCGCTCCCGCTCCCATCGAAAGTCCGCCTATGGCGTAGACGCCATTGCCCTTCAGTTCGCGGTCGATCAGCGGCGGCAGCTCGGAGGTGAGAAAGGTTTCCCACTTCTGGTGTCCGATTTTGGGATCATCCTGCAACCAGTCGGTGTAATAGGTGCCTCCGCCGCCGACCGGCATCACCACATTGACCGGCTTGTCGGCGAAGAACTCCTTGGCGCCGCCGCGCAGCGTCCAAGTGCTCGCCGACTGGGATTCCGTTGCCCCGTTACCGTCCAGCAGCAGCAAAGTTGGGCGGGGTGCCGATTGGTTCGCGGGCACCAGCACATCGAGGTGAATGGTCCGCTTCATCGCGGGGGAGCGAACGTACATCTGCCATTGCTGTGCGGAGGTGCGCTCGATTCGCTCGACGACGGCGTCCGCGTTCGCGTTCGCCTGCGGAGCGACGACGAACAGCGGCGCGACCGCGACGACCACGGTTGCGGCGACAGTTGCCATCCGCCGGTGCCTCCGGCGTCCTCGCAATACCGATATGCGCAAATCCATGCTGCAAACCCTCATCGACGGTTGGCCCCCATAGGCGGCCGTGACATTTCGCGTCGACAATGCCATGGAACCGGCACCGTCGGATTCCCACTGCCGGTGAAGAAGTCGGGTTTCAGATTATGGTATCGGTGGGTGGTCATGCGGGCTTTGTGAGGATTCCGCAATCAGTCGGCAACGCAAACAGCCTGCGGTGCAATTGGATTCGTCCATCGCCGTGATGCGTGCTGACGGTTCGGCCCCGGTTGTCCTGTGCCAGTAAATCGTTGTCGAGGTCGGTGCTCCGACCTGCGGTGAGGAATGGCTATTTCCTGGCTTGTCTCACGCGGTGGCCAGAGGTGGTCGTCGTAGTTCGAAGGCATTTCCAGGGACGGTCCGGTGACCATGAGCGGGCCGAGACCGCGGGCCGCAGCTGTCGTTGCGAGGACCCGGCCGTAGCGACGGTGTCGTCACCGAAAACCCGACATCTCAGAACGTCTCGTCAGGAGCGCGCCGGTGGCTGGTCAGGATTTTGATCGCCTCGATGGTCACCCAGCCGCCCCACTCGAAACCGGTCACCGGCGTCCACAGCGGCCAGCGCACCGGCCAGGACCCATCCGCTAGTTGCGATTCGACGAGAACGTCCAAGCTCAACTCGACCTCATCATCGGTAAACCATTGGTGGGCAATACTTTCCGGCGACGCCACGAAGTCCCACGGCGCGTAGGACTCGTCCGAGTCGGTGCCCATGGTCTGGGTGCGCACGATCTTGCCGAGCCGTTCGGCAGCCGCTTGCGCGCGGCCGCGATCGGGAACGTTGTCCAGGAACGTGATCGCTGCCATCGTCTCGTACGTGTTGACGCGCGTGACGCTCTCGACTATCTGCCAGCAGTAGTCCGTGGCCGCACCGAGCCACTGGTGCTCGAACTTGTTCTTGTGCAACAGCCCGGCGATGCTCCCGGTCGGAATAAGCGAACCCTCGTATCGCTCCGGGATCTGCCACCACGGTGCTCGCGGGTAACCGTTGGCGTTGGGGTGTACGAACGGCAGCCCGCCATCCTCAGCGCTGATCGCCAGCAGGTAGTCACAAGCGCTCCGCACCAACTCATCGCCCAGCCGTCCCACCTCGTCGAGGAACGTGAACGCCGCCTGGATGGCCGCTGGCTGACTTCCCGGCCCGCGACCGTCCGGTTCGAGCGCCTGCCCGAACCCGCCGTCTTCGTTGCGGTAGGGCTGCAACGCGGCCACGACCATCGCCGGATCCCCGCCCCTGAACGCCGCCGCGAACCGGTGCCGCTCGAGCACCCGCGCATTCGACACGATGTACTTCTCCGCGCGATCGATCGCCACGGCAGTCAGCTTCTTCACCCCACCGACGCTAGAAGGAACACGAGCAGACGTCTTGAACGAATCGGACACCGCCTGCGCCCGCTGCCAGTCGGGCTGATCTGTGATCGCCCAGGTCACCGTCGTTTCCGCACGTGCGCCGTGACGGCGAACGCCTCGGCGCCGGCCAGCTCGATCGCATCATCGGCGCGGACATCGGATCACCACACCCGACCTGTCCGGCGGTCGCCCAACCACTTCTCGGTGTCTGTGATCGGACCGCTCACATAGCAGCACAAGCGAGCCATTCCCCTCGTGGATCGACACCGCATCGCCGCCGTGTGGAACCGCATTGAGATCGGGCCGGGGGGACGACTGACTCAACGATTGCTATTCGACTTGCGGACGAGCCATACTCGTAGCCAGGACAGCATGCCTGTCGTCGGCAGCAGCAAGAGCCAGAGCAGCCACCCCGTCACCGTCAGACCGGTGAAATAGAAGTTGAAATACTCGCCGGCATTCATGGCCCCGTCGGGATGTGCTTCCAGTCCCAGCCAGATCTGATATCCGACCTGATCGGCGACCATCATCGTGATCAGTGCTCCGATCACGCTGGCCGCAACGATCGCGTAGGTCCTGGGCCGAGCGAGGAACAGAGCACCACCGAACGCGGCGCCCGCCAGGCTGGTCGTGGCAGCACTCCAGAGCCACACGCCGATCGACTGGTCCAGGCCCAGCACATCGGTTGTCAGCGCGATCACATCGGTTGCCAGCTCGATCACGAACGTTGCCATGACGGCGATCAGATACGCGAGCCCAACCGGAAGACCCGACCGGGATGTCGGGTTCGTCGCCGGTGGTCGCACCATGCTCGGCCGCGACGAACCCGAGTTCATTACTGTTCGGTGTGGATTCGATTCGATGTTGTGAGAACGGTTTACTGCGGTCGGCCGCCAGGCTTCGGTGAGGACCCGGTGGGCGGCAGCGGCAAAGGTTCCGCAGTCGGGGTACCGATCCTCCGGGCGTTTGGCCATGGCGGTGGCGATCACCTGATCGACGCCGGGAGGCAGTCCGGGCACGAGATCGGTGGGGCGCGGCGGCGGTTCGTGGAGGTGCGCGGCAATGACCGCCGCCTGATCCGAGCGTGGAAACGGTGTTCGGCCGGTGAGCAGTTCGTACAGCGTGCAGGCGAGGGAGTACAGATCGGCACGTCGGTCGACCGGCTCGGTACCGAAACGTTCCGGCGCGGCGTAGGCGAATGTCGCGGTGGTTGCGGAGAGCGTTTGGGTGTCGCCGAACGCCCGTGCGATACCGAAATCGGTCAGCACTGCTCGTTCGAGCCCGTTTTCGGACCGGTCGACCAAGATGTTCGCCGGTTTGACATCGCGGTGGATTATCCCGTGAGCGTGGGCATGGTCCAGGGCGCGGGCGGTATCGCCGATCAGCCGCACCGCATGGTCCGCGGGCAGGCGGCCACCGCTACGCGCAAGCAGGCTGGTGGTATCCCCGCCGGCGATGTATTTCATCGAGATCCAGAGGGTTTCCGCATCTTTGTCACTGCGGTCATAGACGTGCACGATGTTGGGGTGATCGAGGCTCGCGGCCAGAGCGCTCTCCCGCTCGAACCGGGTACGCACATGAGGGTCGTTCGCAAGCGCGCCGCCGATCACCTTCAGCGCCATGGACCGTTCCAGGCGAGGATGGCGTGCCAGGAATACCACACCCATACCGCCCGCCCCGAGCACACGTTCGATCGTGTACCCGGCGAAAACAGATCCCGGATCCAACTGCATCCTCGCCGCCCCCGTTCAACCAATACGTCAGCGCAGCAACACGATACACTTGCCGCGGCCAACGGGTGCCGCCGATGTTCACGATCTCTGCAGCACAGAGCGATCGAAATCGGTGAACAGCAACCAAGTTCCAGCCGCGACTCATAGATGACATGCCCGAACTCGGTAGCCGACCAATACGTACCCGAATAGTGTTTCTGACCGAGATGCCAGCGGAGCCTCTGCCGCGGCGCAGCCCCGCTCAGCGTGTCGGCACTCACCTCCACAAGCGGCCGAACATCCCCGGCCTCGTCGCCGTCACCGCGGAACGCCACCAGAACAGAATCGGCGGTGACCGATCGCGCCGACAATGTCCGCATCGAATGCATCGCCGGCGCCGCTCGCACCGACAAACAGGTGCTGGTATTCCAGATGCAAGCGCGCGACCGGTAGGTGAGTCGAATCGGCCGATCCTGAATGCGATAGGTTCGAAAGGGTCGACGCGACAGGAGGATTTAAACGATGACTGCGGTGCATGGCATGTCGGTCGACGTTCAGACGCCCGATGGTGTCGCCGACGCGTATGTCGCCTACCCCGACGATGGCGCCGCCCACCCGGGAGTGCTGGTGATTCAGGACGGCTTCGGACTGCGGCCCAGCCTGCGGTCGCTGGCCGATCGTATTGCCGCCCACGGTTACACCGTCCTGCTTCCGAACGCCTATTACCGGCACGGGCGTGCGCCGGTGATCGAGCTGCCGGAGTTCATCGACCCGGCGGAGCGGCCGGAGATCTTCCAGCAGGTCTTCCCGATGATCCGCGAGCTGACACCCGAGGTCCTGCGTTCGGATACCGACGCTTACCTGCAGTGGCTGGCAGCGTCGCCGCAGGTCGCCGAAGGAAAGGTCGGCCTCACCGGCTACTGCATGGGTGCGCGGCTGGCGGTGCTGACCGCCGCCATGTTCCCCGATCGGGTTGCGGCGGTGGCCGGATTCCATGGCGGACCACTCGTCACCGACACCCCGGACAGTCCGCACCTGACCGTCGGAAACATCACGGCGGAGCTGTATTTCGCCCACGCCGGCGAGGATCACCACATGACTCCGGAACACATTGCCCAGTTCGACAAGGCACTCGATGCCGCCGGCGTCCGCCACCGCACCGAGGTCTATGCGGGTGCCCAACACGGCTACACCCAGGCCGATACTTCCGCCCACGACCCCGAAGCCGCCGAACGGCACTACCGCGAACTGCTGGCCCTGTTCGACCGCAATTTGCGCCAGTAGCTGGCTCGGCTGGACCAGCCCCCAACTGAACCCACTTTCAACCCACGGGCTAGTGCGGCGTCCAGACAACTCCTGCCGTATCCAGCCCTGGGCCGGGTCTGTCGAACGTAGTCGAATGGTGGTCGCGCAGGCCGAATTCGACCGCCTAGTGACTACGCTCGGTGAGCAGCCGAAGTGGGTAGCGCAGTAATCTATCTGGACGGGGCATTAGCCGCGACTGCTGCCTCCATGTTCACCGGCGCTCATTTGTTCGGGCTCACGCAGACCTTCACCGCCACCACCAGCACCGCGCTGACCTGGCCCGCCAAGGCAGCGACGCGGCCCACTTCGCGGCCTCCGGCGTCCACGCGACCGGCTACACCACCGCCATCACCCAACTGCTCGACTGGCTCGAACACGCAATCGACCACACGACATGGAACGACACGCCAGCCGTTTCACAAATAAAGCGGCCGGTGGGGCCGAGCAGATCGCCTGGCGGGCGGTCCCTTTGCCGACGCCCTGCTCGACGCTGCTGCACCACTCGACATCGAACTGCGCGAACGCCTTCGGGGCGGACGCGCGTCACTTACCGAGCGGCATGGACTTCCAGAGGGATAGCTTCTGATCGTCGTCGGAAGAGGTCTCGTACTCGATTTCCACCGTGAACCGGTTGCGGTCGGAATTCATGCTGAATCCGGTGTAGATCTTGCTATGCCGGTTGTACCGATCCGAGGGGTCGGTGAATATCAGCTTCATCGGTTCGGGGACGTCGGGGTGGATTTCGGTGCGCGGCTGTTCATGCGTGGACGGCGCGTGGATATCCTGGTTCGCGGCCTCGGGGGTGTCGAAATAGCGCAGAGTGAGGCGGAAATTCTTGTCCGCGCTGACGCAATAGATTTCTGCCTTCTCGTAGTCGTCGGAGGACCCCTGGCAGGTGGTGTCGTGCCAGCCGGCCTGTTTCGGCTTGCCGAGCACCAGCTTCGGGAAGGCGGCGGCGATGCGCTGCTGGTCACTGCTCCAACTGGGATGCTTCGAGTCGTATGCCGCGTACCCCACAACACCCGCCATGGCCAGCGCCAGCACCGTCACAATGGATCCCAGTCCGATGATCACAGTGCGGCAACCGCTGGCCTCGCGCGGGGGTGCCGCTGGGAACGGGGTGCCGGGGATCGCGGTGGACGGAATCGACTGTGCCGGAATCGATCCCGCCGGAACTGCCGCTGCCGGAAGCGATCCGGGTGGAGTCTGCATCGAAGGCATGGCCGCGGCAGGGGTTTGCGCGACCATGGGTGACCCGGCGCCGACTACCGTGGGCGGCGCCGTGAACTGCGGCGCCGCCTCTTGCTGCGATACGGTCGGATACCCCTGCGCCACCATGGTTTCCGCCGTGCGCGCAGCTTCCGCCGACGGCCGCCCGTGCAACGCATCCTGCACGGCCGCGGCGAATTCCGCGCAGCTGCCGAACCGCTGCTCGCGCTCTTTGGCCATGCCCCGGGCCAGCACCTGATCCAGCGCGGGCGGCAGGTCAGGGCGGAATCGGGTCAGCGGCGGTGGCGGCATGCTCAGGTGTCCGGCGATGACCTGCGCGGGATGTTCGGCATCGAAGGGCGTGCGGTGGGCCAGCAGCGTGAAAAGCGTGCAGGCCAAGGAATATTGGTCGGTGCGATGATCCACTTCGGAGCCGGCCAGCTGTTCCGGCGCGGCGAAAGCGAGGGTGGCCGTGAAGGTTCCGGTCGCGGTGAGCTGGGAGGTGACGCCCAGTACCCGCGCTATCCCGAAATCGGTGAGCACCGGGCGTTCCTCGAGCCCGGTCTTCGGGGCGGCGAGCAGAATGTTCGCCGGTTTGATGTCGCGGTGCAGTACTCCGCGCGAGTGCGCGTAGTCGAGCGCGGCGGCGCAGCCGGTGAGGATCCGCAGCACTCGCTCGATGGTCAGCTGATCCGGTGACAGTTGCGCGGCATCGGTCCCGTGGATGTACTGCATGGCGATCCACAGCTGTTCGTCGTGGATCCCGCGATCGTAGATCCCCACGATTCCCGGATGTTCCATGCGCGCAACGACACTGGCTTCTTGCTCGAACCGGCGGCGCATCTCCGGGTCGGCACAGACCTCCCGATTGAGCAGCTTGAGCGCGAGCTGCCGCGGTAGCCGCGGATGCCGAGCCAGATACACCGAGCCCATGCCGCCTCGGCCCAAAGCGCCCTCGATAGCGAAGTCGGCGAAGGTCGAGCCGATATCAAGTTGAGCCAACAGCTCCCCCGTTTCCTACCCGGACTGCGTCGCGAGCATATCCGAACCCGGCCGTGCCGGGCGTCCGGTTGTGTGAGGCCCCGTGTCGCAGCTAGCCGGGGACCGTTTACGTGGCGGAGCAGTTGACGTCGGGATCCAGTGGCAGCAGCCCGATCAGCAGCACCGACAGTTGGAAGAGGCCGAACCCCGCCGCCGCGGCGGTCAACCACATAGCGATCGACCGGTTGGCACCGTGACGCTTCCGCCGGTCGATGAGGGCATGGTTGTCGGTTCGCCGCTCTGTCATCCGCACTGCCCCGAGTCGAGCTCCCCGGTCGCCGAGCTTCCATGACCGGGTTCACGAACGCCTTTACGACGGTTATTGTTCCGCTTACGTACACTCAATCGAATGGTGCCGATCGCCCCTCGGTTCCGCCGGGCGAAGGCGCGTAACGCCTTCGCCCGGTGCATATCAGGGAACGGTAACCGTTACCAGCTCGCTGAAGGGCATCCCGCCGGTGGGGGTGTCGTCGAAACAGCCACCCCGGGCGGTGATGGTCGTTCCCGGTTCGAGCCCTTCCAGCGTTGTGGTCACGGTCTGGCCGGGGCCGGCCATCGACTCCGGGGCGCTGTTGCCGAAGAAGCGGTGATTTTGCTCGGGGCCGACACCGGCTTCCGCCCAGCACCGGCCGGTGCCGTTAGGGTTGTGCACAGTCGCGGTCACGGTTCCCGGCGCGGTGCCGACGAAGGTGACTTCGGGAGCCTGCAGCGGTGCTTGCGCGTTCGCCAGCACGGTGACCGGGCCGAACGCGATAAGCGCGGCGGACGCGGCCAGCAGAATGGGGCGATTGATTCGCATGTTCTTCACCGGACAGACCTTATCGGAGACGGCGACAGGCGAGCCCAATGCTCGCTTCCCCCAACGGATTCGAGCACATCAGTGTCCTGCGCCGGGAATTCGCTGCCGATATGAGGCGAGGCGTTCGCTGATTTCGTCAGCGGTTTTGGTCCAGACGAACGGCTTGCGGTCCTCGTTCCAGATGGCGATCCAGTCACGGACCGATTTCTCCAGCGCGGCAACGCCATGGAACTGGCAGAGATTCTCACCGCCGGTGAAGAAGTCGGGTTTCGGATTGCATCGATGGGTGGTGACGCGTGCTGACGGTTCAGCCCCGGTTCGTTGTGTTGAACCGAGGCTGACCGTATTTCAGAGGGTGGCCGGTAGGGCCGGTTGAACTCGCCATCCTGGATGCCAGCGGTGAAGGCATCCCACTCGGTGGGAGTGAAGACGAGCGCCGGGCCGGTCGGGTTCTTGGAGTCTCGGACTGCGGCATCGATGGGTGATCAATTCGAAAAATGCCGTATTTCGCAATCGGTCGGAAATGTGAATGGCTTGTGCTGCAACCGGATTCGTCCTGACGGTCCGGCCTCACCGGTTTCCTGGTGGGGCCGGACCCAGGCCATCGTGGTCACCCAGGTCGTCTGGTCAGCGGCTG
This sequence comes from Nocardia sp. NPDC004604, assembly GCF_040609795.1. Taxonomy (NCBI): domain Bacteria; kingdom Bacillati; phylum Actinomycetota; class Actinomycetes; order Mycobacteriales; family Nocardiaceae; genus Nocardia; species Nocardia sp. NPDC004604. The sequence goes on along the minus strand of NZ_JBEXLC010000012.1, from coordinate 57,903 downwards.
AGCAACTGCATGTGCCTGGCCTGCTGACGGATCTGATTCAGCTGCATGTCCGCCTGATTGGCCCGGTCGTTCGCCCGTGCCGCCTGATCTTCGGCCTGCTGCGCCAACTGGCTGGCCTGTTCGGCCTGGTCCTGCGCCGAGGTGGCGCGTTGCTGACACTGATTGGACTCTGCCTGGGCCTGTTGCGCCTGACTGTGCGCCTGATCGGCCTCATTCTGGGCCTGTTGCGCCTGACTTACGGCCTGTTGCGCCTGACCTGCGGCCTGTTGCGCCTGCTGACGAGCCTGCTGTGCCTGCTGAACCGCCTGCATCGCACTCTGGTGCGACATCTGTGCCTGATGATGTATCTGCCGTGCCTGCGTCTGTGCCTGACGGGCCAGGGCGGTGGCTTGGGTCGCGGCCTGGCGGGCGTTCTGCGCGTCCGCGCGCGCCTCATTGCAGAATGCCTGGCACTGGATCTGCGCCATTTCCGCGTCCCGCCTGGCCATATCGAGCTCGTCGCCAGAGCGGGTCACGCTCGCCGTCCGTGTATCAGTTTCCTGAGCTGGCATTACCGAACTTCCTTCCGCAAATAGTGGATGTGGATTGGTACGGGTAGAACTCAGGGTGACCGGTCTCATCTTCACTGAAGTCACACCGGATCGTGGCTACTTCGCCGCAAACCATCGGAAACCGCGGCGAAACATATCCGATACCGGGAACCACGTCTCTGCGCTCACCGCCGGCCGGGCCGTTGGAGGGAGTGGAATCTCGAATCATGGCCAAGTGGTCATCGAGTGGCCAAACCTTCTGAGATTTGGACATGATTTCTTTCCAGGGTTCGAGAATGTCTCACGGGAGAGCGGTCCGCGGTTTGGTCGGCGAGCGTCCGCTTCTGCCAGTTCCAGGATGTTCGTCCGAATCATCGGTTACCGCACAGTCCCCCGATCGTTGTCGGTTCACGAACCGGTACCTGCGGAGCCGGTATGACCTCGGTGACATCGGCCTAGCAGTCGTTCGCGGGTTGGGGACGCCTGGCGGCTTCGCGCGCGGTAACCGGTGAGACACCGGCTCGCCATCCCCGGAACGGGTCAGTAACCACCGCCAGCGCTACCGCCGTCACCTCCACCGTGACCACCGTCGTAGTGCCCGTGACCAGCGTCGTAGTGCCCGTGACCAGCGCCGTAGGTGCCCGTGACCGCTGTCCGATGAACCCCAGATACCCTGGCCACCCCAATGCCAGCCGTCCGAATCGGAGCCGCCGTGATCGCCATAGCTCGGCACCGGGATCCCTGTGACCGCGGTCAGGTCCACGGTCATGCCTAGCGCCACGAATCGCTTGAACAGCGAGTGCTGGTTTCGAAAGAACCCTGTTTCCTGCGCGGAGTCCGTCTCGTCGAGGGCCTGTCTCACACTGTGGCGGAGGTTGCCCGTCTCAATTCGTCTGACCCGTGAGCGTAGCGGCCGGTTGGCCGCTCGATATGCGGCACTATCGTGCGTCCGTGAGAGATACCTGGGGGCAGTGCCTTTGCTGTGCGCCAGACTCTCGGTGTTCAGTCGCCAAACGTGGCACTAGTTGTTGGCGCGTTGGATGGAGCGTCGGACCAGGCCGCGGATGCCGGGGAGCTGGATGGCGCGGAGCATCAGTTCGCCGGCCCACACATGTGTGCGTGACGGCGGGGCGAATCGGCTGATTCCTTTGCGGGCCAGTGCCTGTCGTTTGTGTACTTCCGGGCGCAACGCCCTCTCCCAGGTGTCGAGAGCGGTGGGAATGTCATCGCCGTGTGCCGCTAGCGCGGTGCCGAGCTGCTCGGCGCCGTCGAGGGCAAGGGCGGCACCGTAGCCGGCGAATACCGTTACGCACCATGCTGCGTCGCCGAGCAGGACGACTCGGTCGTGACTCCAGCGGTCCATCACGATTTGGCCGACCGAGTCGAAGTAGGCGGTGGCGGGGTCGGCCTCGAGTTGGTGGAGGGCGTCGGCGACACCGCCTCCGAGGTCCCCGAACGCTCGGGTGAGCGCGGGTGCGGCGCCGAGAGCCAGTTCGGTGCCAGTGTCGGGGCAGCGGTAGGTGAAGAACGCCGAGGACCGATCCGGTCCCAGGTTCATCACCGCGGCCGTGCGTCCGGGGCCGATAAAGGTGGTACCGACGCCTCCCGGTACATGCTCGGGAACTGTTTCCAGCGGAAATGCGCCGACCATGTGGCCCAGGTCCACGAAATATTCGGGCTCAGCACCGAATACGAGCTCGCGGACTCGCGAGTGCACGCCGTCGGCGCCGACGAGGAGTTCGGTGTGCAGGTGGGTGTCGTCACTGAGGGTGACCACGACTTCCCCGGGGGTCTGGGCGACAGCCTGCACGGTGGTGCCGAAACGGATGTCGGCGAGGTCGGCCACGGCGTGGTATAGCGCCGACTCCAAGTCGCCGCGGAACAAGCTCAGTGCCCGGTTCCCGACAGCAGCCTCGGTGACAGCGGCTGGAATCCTGAACTTCTCCCGGCCATCCGCGTGGACGAGGACCGAGGTGAAGAACCCGATATCGCGCGGAGTCAACGCCGGTACCAGCCCGAGCCGCTCGGCAGCGGCATATCCGGGTCCGTGCAGGTTCACCAGGTAACCGCTACTGCGACGACTCGGCGCGCGTTCGACCACGACGACGTCCCAACCTTGCTGACGCAGCCGAAACGCGGCGGCCAAACCAGCGATACCCGCGCCGACGACCGTCGCCCGCCGGCCCGATGTCTTGGCGTGCTGGTGCGCGGCGTTCTCGAGGGCTTCCATGTGCGACTCCTGGATCGATCCGTTGTCGGCGAAAGTCATCCACGAGCTATCGCCATGCCGTCAACTAATAGTTGACGAGGAAATGATCGTCAACCTATGGTTGACGCATGGATCGACAGGTGCCGCTGCTGCGCGACGTGATCGTCGCGATCGAGCGGGCCCACCCCGATAGCAGCCTGGATCAGTTGGCAGCAGCAGTGATTCACGCTGCGCATTGGTTGGGGCTGGCTGATCAGCTGCTCGACTATTTCGTGGACCAAGCCCGGCACGCAGGCATGCCCTGGGCGGAAATCGGCGCCCACCTCGGTGTCTCCAGGCAGGCCGCGCAGAAACGATTCGCGACCCGCGTCGCAGAACGCCATGCGGCTACCACGCGGCAGTGACGAGCCGAATCGTGGTGGCGCGGCGGACAGGAGGAACCAAGATGCCAGAAGTACCGATTGTCACCGGCGCCCCGGCCAGCCGTGGTGTTGTCGCTGGTTCGGTCCGGCTGGTGCACAGTGTTGACGACTTCGACGCGGTTCGGCCGGGCGATGTCATCGTCTGTCGCACGACCGATCCGTCGTGGACAGTGCTTTTCAGCGTTGCCGCCGCGGTGGTGACCGAAACCGGGGGAATTCTGTCCCATGCGGCAATCGTCGCCCGCGAGTACAGGATTCCAGCCGTGGTGGCGGCCAAGGGGGCGATGGAGGCCCTGGCGAATCATCGGGTTATCTCGGTCGATGGGACCAATGGACACGTTCATGCCGTTCGCTCAACCCAACGTTGATGTCGCTTCACCAGGCATGGCTGCTCGACACGAAAGGGAGGTCCGGGATGACGTACGTTTCACGCAGTTCGTTGCTCGCGTTGCACGCAATCCGCCTTGGCGGGTTTGTTGATACGCAGGCGGTGGCCGACAGATACGCAATGCCTGTCGGCCTCGCCGAGTCGCACGTGCGGGACTTCCGAGAGTGTGGTTGGATCAGCCGCTTCCGTTTCGGGGCGGACGCAGGGTGGTCGCTCACCGAGAGCGGGCGTGCGGAGAACGAGCGGCTACTCGCCGACGAGCTTTCCGAGTGTGGGGCAAAAGCGTTCGTGGAAGACGTCTATCGCGAGTTTCTCCCGCTCAACGCACGGTTGGTGCAGGCTTGCACCGCCTGGCAGCTGACCATCCTTCCCGATGGCAGCATGCAGGACAACGACCACGGGGACGCGCAGCGGGACCGGCCGATCCTGGCCGAACTGGAAAGCCTCGCAGAGGAATTGGTTCCGCTGACGATTCAGCTCACCGAACGACTCGCCCGGTTCTCCGGTTACGATACTCGGTTCGCCGCGGCACTCTCCCTGGCCGCCGACAATCCCGAGATGGTTACCGGCACCAAACACGATTCCGCCCACCGGGTTTGGTTCGAACTGCACGAAGATCTGATTGCCACGCTGGGTATCGACAGGGCACTCCCCACCTGCCCCTAGGTAGGTTCTCCCAACCCCGGCCGTTCGGGCTGTCCAGGAAAGTGTGCAGGCCGTGCTCAGGAACGGCACCGTCGGCAAAACTCCTCACACAAGTGCCCCGGCTGATCGCCAGGAGGAATGCCGAGGGCCGCCAGACACAGCCCGCGGCGATTGCTGCGGTCACCGCACGAGCCGAATGCCCATTGGTCTGTAGAGAGCGGAATCTCAGAATGATGGCGGATCCGCCATGTCACCGCCGAACATTCTGAGATTCCGCCACGACTTTCGAGACCCGACACTTCGAAGGCTCGTTGCTATGCAGGCCGATTGAACTCGCCGTTATGGATGCCAGCGGTGAAGGCGTCCCACTCCGAGGGAGTGAAGACGAGCGCTGGGCCGGTCGGGTTCGTGGAGTCGCGCACTCCGACCATGCCCTCGGCGAGGTGCGCGACCTCGACACAATCCTTGCCACTGGCGCTGCGGCCGCTCTTGAACCACTTAGCCTCGGGCAAGTCGATATTCATGGTGCTAACTCCACGCGACGTAGGCCAGTCGCTATGCAGGCCGGTTGAACTTGCCGTCTTGGATGCCAGCGGTGAAGGCGTCCCACTCTGAGGGAGTGAAGACGAGCGCTGGGCCGGTCGGGTTCTTGGAGTCGCGTACTCCGACCATGCCTCCGTCCAGGTGTGCAATCTCCACACATGTGTCGTTGCCCGAGCTGTGGCTGCTCTTGAACCACTTAGCCTCGGGCAGGTCGATGTTCACCTTCGTACTCCTTCGCGATTGCCCTGATGAGACTCCGGGTGTCATGCTCGCTCAACGCTACCCGCTGTATACCGGAACAGGCTGCCTGATACTGAGCTATCTCGCTTGGCTTGTCCAAGTAGAGATTTCCGCTGAAGCCCTCTACGTAGACAATCGGTGATTCGTTGAGCGCCGGGTTCGGGTGGGCCGGGAACTCGAGGTACACGAAGTCTTTGGTCACCAGGCCCAGGTGATTTGCGGCTCGAAATTCGACAGCCCTGATCGATACGTTTGGGAGGTTACCGATTTCGACAAGCCGGTTCAGTTGGTCGCACATGTTCTGTTCACCGCCTATGCAATAGCGCAACGCGGACTCACTCAGCAGCACTTCCAGAGCGAATCTATCCGAATCGTGCAGTCGGTTTTGACGTTTCGTGACCAGATCAATGTCAGACCCGATTTCAACAGGTCGACCCTGCGCGTCCCATACCGCGTGACGGTAGGAGGGCGTCTGCAACAAACCCGGAAGCAATGTCGACTGCCACGAGATGACGCGGCTCGCGGATTGTTCGAGCCCAACGAACATCTCGAATTCCGGGACCATCGCGCCGGTGTAGGACTGCCACCACCCTTCCTTCTTGGACTCCTGAGCCAACCACAGCAGCAACCGTCGATCGTCATCGCTGGCTCCATACAGGTCGCAGAGTGCATTGATGACCATTCTCTTGATTTCGTTGCCGCGCCCAGATTCCAAGCGCCACAGAGTCTGTGAGCCCATCTCACACGCCTGTGCGGCTCGTGCCCTGCTCAGGTTGCGCTCCTCTCGCAGCTCTCGCAGGCGTCGTCCGAGCACCCGGCGCGGCAGAGTCGTGTTGTTCGATTCGGTCGACAAAGTAATGCCACCCACCCTTTCGTTAGCGTTACTCACGGTCATGTCAAGCTAGATGGAATAGTCAGCCTGTTTGGAGCGAATTCGATTCGGGCCGAATCGAATTGGAGTGCTCCCAACCTACCTGTTCGGTGTTTTACTAGCTATGCGCCAGACGGTCGGGTCTACCGAACATTCGCCCCCCTCAACCACCCCGCGCGGTGGTGAATTCGGCGATGCCGCGCCCCGCCGTCTGATGTTCCAAAATCGCTACCGTCACAATATCTTTCGGAGGTATCCCCGTGTCCGGTCCGACAGCAATTGAGCACAATACGGTGCCTCCCGATTCGAGGACGACCGCGATTCGGCGCGCGAGCGCTCGAGCGGGCGCTGCCGATATCGAAAGCGAGCGGCCGAAGGCGGTCGGAATGGTGCGCGGCGATGTGTCGGGACTGCAAGCGCCTCGGCACGCGATCGCCGTGCAGCGGCACGCCCGTGCGCTCGGCTATCACTACGTGTACACCATCCGGCCGCCACAGGATATCGACGATGCGATCGGCTACGCGCTCGGCATCGCGGCGGGTTTGGATGTGGCCGCGATCGTGGTCTACGGGCTGGACCAGGTGGATAATCAGCCTGCGCGAGTATGTGAGGACTTCGATCTCGAAACAGTCTGTCCCGCAACGACATGGGCGCGCGTAGCGGGTCCGGCGCCGGTCGAGACGGGTGCGGCGTGAGCGACGAGGCGATACTCACCCCGCCGCGGGTCTGCGGCCGTGCCGATGTGCGATTGGCGCACGAGTTGATGCGGCAGCACCGGGTATGTCGGGCCGATCGGTGTATCTGGAAATCGGCGGCGTACTACACGCTGGTGGCCGCGGGGCATCTCGCGCCGCAGACGCTGACGCCGCGCGAGCGGGCCGCGGCGCGCAATATCGCCTTCCCGCGGCTGGACGCGCAACCGCCGGTGTGCGGCGGACCTCCGCTACGAACGCTGCGCGAGGTGTTGGAGAGGTTGTCCGAACTGGCGGTAGCGGTGCCCGACTCGAACGGCACTGCCGACCAAAGGAATTGAACCCGATGGGGGGCCGAATATGCGCGAGCGTCGTACCGAGGTCGATGGGTGGGTGGTCATTTGGGAGATCGACCATTGGCGCATCCGAATTATGCTCGTGCGCAGCGTTATCGATAGTGCGCGGCCTTTGCTGAACGCTGATGTCTCGGTGGGTGCGCCCGATCTGGCCGATATGCGTGAGAAATATCCGAACCTGTCCCGGTTGTGGGATGCGGTGCGGCACGAGTTCTGGGCGGAAGTTATTACGCCCCAGGAGCATTCAGAGGGGACTATTTGATTGATGGACAGGAGCGTTATGGACTATCCACCCATCGAACCGGTGTTGGTGTTGAAGTTTATCGAGTTGGTCACGTCTTGGCCGGTGATGCGCTTGATGGATAGGGCCATGATATGGCCCATATCTTTGACGACCTCGATGTGTTCGCGGATGATCGCGTCTATTGAGTTGTTCTCCCCGGAGGCTTGGGCCTTGAACATCTTGGCTAGATCGTCGGCCATGTGGAAATCGCCAAAGCCGGAGACGTTTTGGGCGCGCTGTGCGAAGACAAGCATGTCCTCTAGCGTGGTGATCCGCTCATCACATGCAGTCATGCAGGCTCGGGCTGCCTGCTCGTCGTCCAAGTACAGCTCGCCGCTGCGTGCCTGGTCCGCGAATTTGCGCCACTGTGCGATGTCATCGCCACTCATGCAGATGCCCCTCCCTGAACGTTCACTGCGGTAGTACTGGAACTATCTCGGCACCGAATCGGCTGAGCAGCGCACATGGATTCTCGGGATTGTCCAGCGCGGCCCTGTTGCTGAGTTCTATCTGCAGAACTCCCTGCTTGGCAGGGAAGACCACATCGCAGAGGAGGTCTTTAGATCCGCCTTCGACCCGGAACTGCCTGCCCTGACGACCGCCGATGGTGACGTCACGGAACTCGACGTTCCCGGATTTGGTCTCGAAGTCCGAGACCGGGCGGGCGGTGGAATACACGGTGATGTAGTACCTGGGCCCCCGCCATCCGCAGATTTCCCAACCGGATTGGTGGACGCCCGCAACACCGCTATCTTTCGTTGTCGGGTCCACGCCCGCAGCCGTGAGCGTGCCGTCGGGGATCTGCGTGCACGGATCGAACAGCTTGACCAGCGCCGCACTCGTCGCACTGCTCGCGGTCGGATTACCGCTCGTAGAACCCCCACACGCGACCAACCCCGGCAGAACAGCCGCCGCGAGCACCATCAACTTCCATCCGTGCGCCATCCCCGCCCTCTCTAGCTGCGACTATCTGGAGAGGTCGACCCTATCAAACGGTATCCCCGGCATTGGGGGGCGAGAGGGGAGGCGCGCGTCGAGGATTCAGTGCAGAATCATGCGCGCTGAAACCCTCGGCGCAGCCGTGTGCGATGCCCGTCACGTCACACCTTCGAGCGGCATGGTGTGAGCGGATCGATACCGCGGAAACGTTGGATTACCAGCGTGTATACAAATGCGTCCGATGTCTGTTTTGTCCGCTTTTCGCGTTGACAGTGCCATACCCCAGGTGCAGGCTGCTGCGTGACTTTCCGTGCGCTCGCCGTAGAGCCGTCGCGGTCTGGCAATCGGAGGAGCAGGGTGGTGCGTTTACGTCAACGGTCGGAAAAATCCGGGGGCACACCGGATATTGCTGCCGACTCTGGAAGTGAACGCCAGGTTGCCGGGAACAGAATAGTGCGGCCGCGCACGATTCGGGGGCAATTGGCTCGAATCCTTGTCCTGTCATTGGTTTTGGTGCTGGCGCTGCTCGGGGTGACGATTGCTCGGGAGGTCGAGGCGTTCCGCGAGAGCGGTGACACCGTGCACGCGGTCTCACTCGCACTGGCCGTACAGGATCTGGTGCAGCAGGCGCAGCGCGAACGCGGGCTCAGCAATGGCCTGCTCGGCGGCGATATCCGATTGGTGCAGGCCGTGTCCGACCAGCGGGTCGAAACGGATCGGGCGATGCGTGCACTCGAGGACGCGGCGGCCGGGAATACGCCCGGCGCGGCCGAAGTGCGTTCGGCGATAGGACAATTCGACGCGCTCGATGCGACCCGCACGCAGATCGACGCCCGCCGGACCAGCAGGCAGGCCGCCTTCCAGTTCTATACCGACGGTATTTCCGCGCTGAATCGTCTGACGCTCGGGCTCGATCAGGCGCGCGATGCGGAGGTGCGGCACGGCTTGGCGGCGCTGTACGCGCTCGGCGAGGCCAAGGAGCAGACGGCCAAGGAGCGCGGCTTCCTCAATGGCGTTTTCGCCGCCGATGAATTCCGCAATGGCGAATATGTCGAGTTCCTCGATATCCGCGCCGCCAAGATGGCCGGGCTGACCGCCTTCGCGCGCGATGCGACCGCAGCACAGCAGGCCCGGCTCGATGCGGTGCTGCGCAGTGAAAATGCCGTCAAGGCAGGTGAATCGGAGCGGATCGCGATCGCGTCGAGCGCGGGTCCGCTGGTGCGTTCGGTGGATCCGAGCACCTGGTGGGCGCAGATGACGGCGGTCATCGATGAGCAGCGCGCGGTGCAGCAGGCGGTCGGCAACGATGTGCAGCGGCGCGCGGAGGCGCTGCGCCGGGATGCGTTCCTCACCCTCGGCGGCTTTCTGCTCGCGGCGCTGATCGCCATTGCCGCCGAGGTGGCGCTGGTCGTCGCCAGTGTGCGCGCCATTGTGCGCCCGCTCGGCGCGCTGGCGGCGGAGGCGGATGATGTCGCCAATCACCGGCTACCCGAGGTGATCGCGGCCTGGCAGGCATCCGGTGAGACCCACCCGGACCCGCCAGCACCCGTGCGCACACCGCGCGGCGCGAGTGCCGAAATCGCTGCGGTGGCAGGGGCATTGGACGGCGTGCAGACCACAGCCTTCGAATTGGCCTCGCAGCAGGCGCTGATCCGGCGCAATACCACCGAATCGATGGCGAATCTGGCGCGGCGCAATCAGAATCTGGTGCGCCGTCAACTCGGGCTGATCAGTGAATTCGAACGCGAGGAACTCGATCCCAAGGGGCTGTCGAATCTGTTCGAGCTCGATCACCTGGCCACCCGCATGCGGCGCAATGCCGAAAGTCTGCTGGTGCTGGTGGGCGCGGCGAGCCCGCGGCGCTGGGCGGAGCCGATCGCGCTCACCGATGTGATCCGCGCTGGGTTGTCCGAGGTCGACGACTATCGCCGGGTAGTGCTGCGGCGGGTGGACGAAGTCGCGATCACCGGCGCGGTGGTCAGCGATCTCGCGCATATGCTCGCCGAGCTGATCGAGAACGGATTGGCCTTCTCCCCACCAGATCTGGAGGTGGAGATCTACGGGCGCAAGCTGCCGAACGGATATTTGCTCGCGGTGGTGGATCACGGTGTCGGCATGCCGGTGGAGCAGTTGGACGAGGCGAATGCCCGGCTGAGCGGCGAAACCGATTTCATTGTCGCGCCGATGCGGTATCTGGGGCATTACGTGGTCGGCCAGTTGGCGCGGCGGCTCGGGATCGATGTCGAGTTGAATGTGTCGCCGGTGAGCGGGATCGTCGCGCGGCTGTTGCTGCCGGTGGGAATCATTGCGGGAGAGAAGGATCGGCGTGCGCCCGGGGAGCGAGGTGAGGCAGGTGCGGTGCCCGCTGGTGCGGTGCCGGGTATGCCGGGGCCTACCGAGTCGGCAGCGTCCGGGCTTGTCGGTGCTGCTAGAGGGTCCCTTGCGGGTGGGAACGACGTAGCTGTGGCTGGGGAGCGGGGCTCGCTGGCTGCTGGTGCGGTGTCGGGTGTGCGGGGGAGTGCCGAGTCGACGGTTGGGTTTGTCGGTGCCTCGGAGGGATCCGCCGCCGGTGAGGCTGTTTCGGCGAGACCGGTGCTCGGTAGGCCGAGACACGGTGCCCCGGTCAACGGCGCTCCGGTCAACGGTGCCCAGGTTAGTGGTGTTCAGGCTAGTGGTGCCCAGGTTAATGGTGCTCAGGTCGATGGCGCTCAGCTCTACGCGGCTCAGATCGACGATGCACTGATCAACGGGCGTCAGGTCGACGGTGCTCCACTCAATAGCGCTTCGGGACCTGGTGCGCCGACACATGGTAAGCGAATGACCGGCGGATCCGCGGACGACGGTGCCGGGCCTCGGCGACAGCGGTCCGGTGGACCCGCGCATGCACGACCGGAACTTCCATCGCCGACACCGGCACCGGCGCCGTTTGCGCGCTTCCATTCCGCGCCGGACGATTTCGGCGATGATGTCGCATCCATCGCAACCGACGTCGACCGAGCCGTAACAAGGGGCGACAGGGCGGCGTCCGAGGTTGTCCCCACGGGCGATAGGGCCTCGTTCGAGGTTATTCCGACCGGTGATAGGGCTGCGTCGGGGGGCATCCCGACGGGCGATATGGCTGCGTCGGGGGTCATTCCGACCGGTGATAGGGCTGCGTCCGGGGGCATCCCGACGGGTGATAGGGCTGCGTTCGGGATCAACGGATCGCTGGCGGGTCTGCCGAGGGTGAACGGCGCTGGGAGCGATGGTGCCAACGGATCCAGGACCGATCTGCTTGCAGTCAGCGGATCCGGGACCGATCGCCGCTTCGACGCCGTACCTGCGACCGATCGCCCAACCGACGCTGCACCCGCGACCGGTGGTCTGCGACCGGCTATCCCATCTTCGCTGAGCGGTTTGTCGTGGCCGATACCCGAAACAGCAACGGCAGTACCGGAATCCGATTCCGCACCGGCTGATGTGCAGCGAACCAAAAACGGATTGGTCAAGCGCAACAAGCGAGCACGCGCGGCTGGCAGCGGAAGCGACAGCACGCCAAGGGTTCTCACCCCGACGCCCAGTACTCCGACCGCGGAACGCTCACCGGCCGAAATCCGCAGCATGCTCTCGTCGTTCCGTGCCGGGCACGAGCGCGGCGCTCCCACCCCGCCGCGACCGGAGGCATCCGAAAGCATCCCGCGCGCCACGGATTTGGCGCAAACCCCCGCTTCACCCCCTACCGCAGAGGAGATTCGGTGACCACCCATATACCGACCGCGGACCCGCATACCTTCAACTGGATGCTGGCCAACTTCGTCCGCGATACCGACGGCGTTCGCGATACCGTCGCGGTCTCTTCCGACGGCCTGCTCATCGCCATGTCCGATGGGCTGGACCGCACCGGTGCCGATCGACTTGCCGCCATGGTCTCCGGCCTGGCCAGCCTGGCCCGAAGTGCTTCGCGCAGTTACGCATTCGATGGTCTGAAGCTGATCATGATCGAGATGAAGCGCGGCTTTCTGCTGGTCTCCGCACTCGGTGACGGCAGCTGCCTGGGGGTGATTGCCGACGGCAGCTGCGATGTCGGTCTGGTCGGCTACGAGATGGCGGTGCTGGCCGAACGCGCCGGTGCGCTGCTCGACCCGGCGCTCATTTCGGAATTGCGAGAGTCGTTGCGCAGATGAGACATCCAGACCGGCCGCGGCTGCCGGACCCGCGGATGATCCCGGTGAACCAATCCCTCGGCTGGCTCGGACCGAACCGGCCGCCGCGGGACAGTCCGGATGTGCAGATCCCCGATGATCGATTCGTGCGACCCTTCGTCGTCACGGCGGGACGCACCACACCGCTGATCGACGGGCTGCGCATCGAAACACTGGTGCAGGCAACGCCTGCCGCGCTGTCCGCACCGCTGCACTTCGAACAGCGCACCCTCGTTCGGCTGTGCCAGCAGCCGCATTCCATTGCCGAAATCGGAACGGCGCTGCACGTTCCGGTGGGCGTCGCGAAGGTGATCGTCAGCGATCTCGCGACCGCCGGGCATGTTTCGGTCCGGGACGCCCCCGAACTTTCCACCGCAGCCATCGAGAGGATCAGGGACCTTGTACGGGCACTCTGAATATCGGACCCCAGCGGCCGAGCGGCCCATGCCCGCCTCGGTCAAGATCGTGATCAGCGGCGGATTCGGGGTCGGTAAAACAACATTCATCGGTGCGATCTCCGAGATCGAACCGCTGGAGACCGAGGCGGCGATGACCGAGGTCGCCATCGGCGTCGACGATGCGGGGCGGCGCGAAGATAAGAACCAGACCACCGTCGCCCTCGATTTCGGCCGCATCACCCTTGACAGCTCGCTGATCCTCTACCTGTTCGGCACCCCCGGCCAGGACCGCTTCGTCTTCCTGTGGGACGACCTGGTCGACGGTGCGCTCGGCGCGGTGATCGTGATGGACACCGGCCGGGTCGAGGACTGCTATCCGGTGCTGGACTATTTCGAAGAGCACAACACGCCATTCGTGGTGGTGGTCAACCGTTTCGAACAGGGCGAGCGCTTCGAACTCGACGAGGTCCGCGAGGCACTGGAGCTCGACGAGTGGATCCCGATCCTGGAATGCGATGCGCGAGACCGGGAATCGGTAAAGGAGGTACTCGTAGCGCTGCTGGAACGGGTGCTCGTACAGCGCCTGTCCGCACCACGGCCGCAAGCCCGCGAGGTCGGCTGACCCGTAGCCTGGCGCTCGTGGGTGAGCACAAGGAGCGGATGCTGCGCGGGGAGCTGTACCGCGACAGCGATCCGGAGCTGGTAGCCGAGCGGATCCGGGCTCAGCGGCTGTGCGATGAGTTCAACCACACCGGACCCGAGGAGACCGAGGGGTAAGAGTGAACACTATGGATGCTTTCTACCTGCCCGACTCCTCGGACCCGGACCTGTTCCATCCCACCGAACTCACCCGTGGGCCGTGGTCGCCGAATGCTCAGCACGGCGGGGCACCGTCGGCACTATTGGGGTATGTGATCGAGCAGTGCGAGCCACGGCCGGAGTGCCGGGTCGGACGGGTCACGGTGGAGTTTCTCGGGCCGGTGCCGATCGCGCCGCTGCGGGCCGAAGCGCGAGTCACCCGGGCCGAGGCGCGAGTCGCCCAACCCGGGCGCAGTGTCGAATTGATCGAGGCCACACTGAGTTCCGACCGCGGACCGGTGCTGAAGGCCACCGCCTGGCGGCTTCGACCAGTTGAGCCGGAACTCGACGTACCGACCGAGATGCTGCCGACCGGCACCCGGCCCGGCCCGGACACCGTGACGCCGAGCCCGGATCACAGCTTCCCGAGTACGCAGCCGGTCGGATTCCACACCGGGGTCGAATACCGTTTCGTCTCAGGCGCTTTCCAGACCCCGGGCCCGGCCGTGTGCTGGATTCGCCTGCGCTACTCGATCGTGGCTGGCACCTCGCTCAGCCCGCTGCAGCGCACCCTCGCCGCCGCTGACTTCGGCAACGGCGTCAGCTCCGTACTGCCATGGGGCCGATACTTCTTCATCAATACCGATCTCACGGTGACCCTGCACCGCGACCCGGTCGGCGAGTGGATCTGCCTGGACGCGGCCACCTACCCCGAACACAGCGGCATCGGCCTGGCCGAGTCCCGCCTGTTCGATCAGACGGGCCCGATCGGACGCGGCACCCAGACGCTGCTGCTCGGCACGCGCTGACCCGGATGACAGCGGCGTAGCCGGGCTCGGTAGTCATTCGGTGATGGCGTGGTGGTCGGTGCGGGCAGTGTGGTCGCCCGCGAGCTGCCGTCGCGGCGGACGATCCGGCGCGGGTGCTGTGCGAGTTGTGAGCGTCCGCTCGGCGGGCTCGATGCGTCGGTCTTGGTCGTGACGCATTCGCGGCCATCGGTCGCGGCATCGGCGGGTGCGACGGATCCGTACACCATCGAACTGATCAAGTAATCCGGTGCTGAGCAGGGGATGTCGGACGAATCGGCGCGGTACCGGCCGAGGCGGTCAAAAATCTTCTCGGGAACCCGATGAATTCAGGATGCGCAAGACGTCATTCCTGTGTACCGCTCGAACCAAGGGAGACAGCAATGAGCAACGGCAAGGATTTCGCACTGACCCACGTGTCCATTCTGGTCGGCGACCAGGACAAGGCACTGGAGTTCTACCGCGATGTCATCGGCTTCGAGGTCCGCCAGGATATGCCGTTTCCGGGCGGTCGCTGGCTGACCGTCGGACCGGCGTCGCAGCCCGGTATCGAATTCATCCTGGAGAACCCGGAGATGAACCCGAGTGACGCCGCGCGCGAGGCCGCAAAGGGGCGGCTGGCCAGCGGTGCGCAGGGCACCTTGATCTTCACCACCGAGGCCGTCGACGACACCTTCGCCCGGCTGCGCGATGCGGGCGTCGATGTGGACCAGGAGCCGATCACCCAGCCGTATGGCGTGCGGGACTGCGGATTCCGCGATCCGTGGGGCAACCACCTTCGGTTCTCCCAGATCCTCGGCTGATCATGCCGATGCCGATGCCGATGCGGATCGGCATGAACCCAGGTCAGCACCTCGGCGCGTGGTGAGCACCTGGCAGATCGGACCACCCGAGGGGCGTGCGCAAGGCGGCCTGCGTCGACTGCCGTACGTGCGGCTGTGCACCCGTGCGGAGGCGAATGTCACCGCGAACCTGGTGGCGTCGCGCAGTAGGGTCGAATTCATGAGCGAGCGCAGCGAGCGAGTCATGACATGGCGCGTATGGCGCGCGATGGAAGCGAGCGCCAGCGAGGCACGGGCATGAACCAGGCGCGGATCGACACCGAACAGGACGCGACCCGGCCGCTCCGGGATGACATCCGATTCTTGGGCGGCGTGCTCGGCGACACCATCCGTGATCACGAGGGTCCGGAGGTGTTCGATCTCATCGAACGGGTGCGGATCGAGGCATTCCGGGTACGGCGCGAGGAGGTCGGGCGCAGCGCGGTGGCGGAGATGCTGGACGGCGTCGATATCACGGTGGCGCTGCCGCTGATCCGGGCGTTCAGCTATTTCGTCCTGCTGGCGAATCTGGCCGAGGATATCCAGCGCGATCGGCGGCGGGCGGCGCACGAGGCGGCGGGGGAGCCGCCGCAGGAATCCTCGCTCGCGGCGACCTATCGCAAACTCGACGCGGCGGCACTCGACGGGGCGGAGGTCGCGGATCTGCTGACCGATGCCCTGGTGTCGCCGGTGATCACCGCGCATCCGACCGAAACCCGGCGCCGGACCGTCTTCGATGTGCAGACCCGGATCACCGAATTGATGCGGTTGCGGCAGCGCTTTTCCGAGACCGAGCGGGAGCGGGCCGATTTCGAGCTGCGGATCCGCCGTCAGGTGCTCGCACTGTGGCGCACCGCGCTGATCCGATTGCAGCGCTTGCGGATTCAGGATGAGATCGCGGTCGGCCTGCGCTATTACGAGATCACCCTGTTCGATGTGATTCCAGCGATCAATGCCGAGGTGCGCACGGCGCTGCGGTCGCGCTGGCCGGGTGTCGAGCTGCTGCCGCGGCCGATGCTGCGACCCGGATCCTGGATCGGCGGTGACCGGGATGGAAATCCCTACGTGACAGCCGATGTCGTGCGCACCGCCGCGCAGCAGGCCGCCGCGGTCGCCTTCGGCCGGTATCTGCACGAGCTGGTGGAGTTGGAGAAGTCGCTGGCGCTGTCGGCGCGACTGGTGCCTGTCACACCCGAGGTGGCGGCGCTCGCGGAGATCGGTTACCCGAATCCGGCCGCGTATGCCGATGAGCCGTATCGGCGGGCGCTGCACGGTATCTGGTCGCGGCTGGCGGCCACGGCCGAGCGTGCGCTCGGCGCGGTGCCGGGCCGACCCGGCGAGCAGGGCGCGCGGTCGCAGGCCGTGGACGGGGCGGTGCCGGATACGGCGCTGCCGGTGGGTGTTGCGGCGCAACCGTATTCGTCACCGCAGGCGGTACTCGATGATCTGGATGCCATCGATGCCTCGATGCGGGCCAGCGGTGACGACCTGCTCGCCGACGACCGGCTGGCAGCACTGCGATATGCCATCGAGACCTTCGGATTCCATCTCCAGGGTCTGGATATGCGGCAGAACTCGGAGGTGCACGAGCAGGTCGTCGCCGAGCTATTGGCCTGGGCGGGTGTGCATCCGGACTATGCGAGCCTGTCCGAACCCGAACGGGTCGAACTGCTGGCCGCAGAGCTGCGGACCCGTCGGCCGTTGCTCGGTCCGCATGCGCGATTGAGCGAACTCGCCGCCAAGGAACTCGATATAGTTCGTGCCGCACGCGATGTCGTGGACACCTTCGGTACCGAGGCGGTGCCGAACTACATCATCAGCATGTGCACGTCGGTGAGCGACATGCTGGAGGCCGCACTGCTGTTGAAGGAGGGCGGGCTGCTCGATCCGGGTGAGCCCGACGGGCCGCCGAGCTGTTCGGTGAATATCGTGCCGCTCTTCGAGACCATCGAGGATCTGGGCGCCGGAGCGGACACACTGGCCGCCGCGCTGGATGTTCCGGTGTATCGAGAGTTGGTGTCCGCCAAGGGAATGCGGCAGGAGGTCATGCTCGGATACTCCGATTCCAATAAGGACGGCGGATATCTGGCGGCCAACTGGGCGTTGTACCGGGCGGAGCTGGATCTGATCGAGGTGGCGCGCAAGACCGGAATTCGGTTGCGGCTCTTCCACGGTCGCGGTGGCACGGTCGGCCGTGGTGGCGGCCGCAGTTATGACGCCATTCTCGCCCAGCCCGCCGGTGCCGTGCAGGGTTCGTTGCGATTGACCGAGCAGGGTGAGGTCATCGCCGCCAAATACGCGGAACCCCGTGCGGCGCATCGCAATCTGGAGTCGTTGATCGCGGGCACCCTGGAATCGACGCTGCTCGATGTCGAGGGGCTCGGTCCCGACGCCGAACCGTCGTATGAACTCATGGACGATCTGGCGGCGCGGGCGCGGGCGGCATATGCGCGGCTGGTGCACGAAACACCGGGATTCGTCGAATATTTCCGGCAGTCCACGCCGGTCGCCGAGGTCGGCGATCTCAATATCGGCAGCCGGCCGGCCTCCCGCAAACCGACGAATTCGGTCTACGACCTGCGGGCCATTCCCTGGGTGATGTCGTGGAGTCAGGCCCGGGTCATGCTGCCGGGCTGGTACGGGACCGGTGCGGCACTCGAGGAATGGGTGGGCGGTGATCCACAGCGTCTTGCCACGCTGTCCGACCTCTACCAGCGGTGGCCGTTCTTCCGCACCGTGCTGTCGAATCTGGCCCAGGTCATGGCCAAGAGCGATCTGGATATCGCCGCCCGC
Organism: Nocardia sp. NPDC004604; assembly: GCF_040609795.1. Lineage (NCBI taxonomy): Bacteria > Bacillati > Actinomycetota > Actinomycetes > Mycobacteriales > Nocardiaceae > Nocardia > Nocardia sp. NPDC004604. The sequence continues at coordinate 39,988 of NZ_JBEXLC010000012.1, read as the reverse complement.
TACGCCGAACTCGTCGACGATGTGGCCCTGCGCGAGCACATCTTCGGCATGATTCGCGACGAGCACGCCCGCACCATCCGCATGCACGCCGCGATCACCGGCAACGATCACCTGCTCGCCGACAACCCGTCCCTGGCGGAGTCGATCCACAACCGCTTCCCGTACCTGGAGCCGCTGAACCAGATGCAGGTGGAATTGCTGCGGCGGCTGCGCGCGGGCGACGATTCCGAACTCGTCAAACGCGGCATTCTGTTGACAATGAACGGACTCGCCACCGCACTGCGAAATTCGGGCTAGGCCGTGCGGAACCGGGGCCGTGTGGCACCGGCCGGCGACCTTGCCCCGGCCGGTCCGGCATGGCAACCCGGCCGGGGCAGTCGGTGGTCTTGCGGTTGGAGCTGCGCGACCCGGCACAATCGCAGTGGGAACCGATGCCAGGACAGCGAGGAGCTCGGATGATGAACGACCCGATCCGGCGCGTCGGCCCTGCGGTCAGGATATTCCGCCGTCGACGCAGAGTTCCTGGCCGGTGATGTAGGAGGCGTCGGTCGACGCCAGGAATGCGACGGCCGCGGCTACCTCGTCGGGGCGACCGAGGCGGTTCAGCGGAGCCGAGGCGGCCATCCGCTGCAAGCGTTGGGTGAATTCGCTGTCGGCTAGGCCGGGCCGTCCGCCGGGGATCTCGATCGGGCCTGGGTTGACGGCGTTGACGCGAATTCCGCGGGGTGCGAGTTCGGCGGCGGCGCTGCGAGCCAGCGAACGCAGTGCCGCCTTCGACGCGGTGTATATGCCGGTTCCCGGTCTGCGCCAGGCCGGGTCTACCGGAGCGAGACCGCACAGCACGACGGCCGCGCCGTCGTTGAGATACGGCACCGCCTTCTGCAGTGTGAAGAACGCCCCTTTGGTATTGACGTCGAAAACCTCGTCGAAGCTCTCCGCTGTCACCGCGTCCATCGGTTGGAAGTGTTTGAAACCCGCGTTGACGAACAGGACATCGATCGAGCCGAGGGCCTGGGACACCGTGATGAACAGGGCGTCGAGTGAGTCCGTTTGTGCGACATCCGTCGGTACCGCGAGCGTCGACTCGCCGATCGATGCCGCTGCTGTGTCCAGTCGCTGCCGGTTTCGGCCAGCGATGGCGACTCGTGCGCCTTCGTTGTGGAACCGTTGCGCCGCGGCGTATCCGATGCCGCTGCCGCCCCCGGTGACGACCGCGACCCTTCCGTCGAACCGCCGCCCGGCCGTCACCATTCGATGAATCCGTCCGCGTGCCGCCATACGGTGAGCTCTCCCGCATCGATGCCCTCGACCTGCGTGAATTGCCGGTAGTGCCGATAGATTCCGTCGAGAGTCGGCCACGCGTCCAGCGCGAGGATCTCCGCCGTGGGGGCGGTGTGATCGACCGGCCGACCTTCGGCGCGGCGGGAGTTGGACGCCGGATGGCCGGAGATCGCTTGCCTTTCCCGAACATAGAGGGCATGCGACAGCTGACCCTGTCGGCGCGCGGACGGCAGCTGCGCGGACACGGCGTCGACGAAACCCGGCACCGCGTCGGCGACGGCAGCTGTCCGAGCGCGGAAGACCGCGAAGTACACCGCCTCGAGGCCGTCCGGGGTAGGCACCTGATAGTCGAATCCGCCTGGCGCCCGGTGCCATTCGGACTCCTCCCGGGAGGAGAACAGCAGGTCCCCGGTCTCCTGCGCGAACGGGTTACCGAAGAATGCCTCCATTCCGTTCCCGTCGACCCACAGGTCGACGAACAGCAGCTCCTGCGGCGCGGTGTCCTCCGCACTGACGAGGATCGCATGACTGATGTCTCCGAGGGATCGGGCGATCTCGATGCCCGGCTGCGGTCCGGATCCGACGAATTCGTTGTGGAGCGCGCGTGCTTTACCGAGTTCGACGGCCGCGGGGCCGCGGGTCAAATGGAGGATAGGTATGGGTATGGGCATGGTGCGCTCCTGGGGTGCTATCGGATGGTACGAGTACCGAAGCTATAGACCCCTTGGCAGGGTTTCCATGCCGTGCAATCCTGAAAATATGTCAGATCGTCCGGACATTGCGATAGATGTGCTCACTGACGTGTTGAGTGCCATGGAGCTGCGGGGCTGGTTGCACTCCCGCACCGAGGCCACCACACCGTGGCGTTTCGATTTCCAGGCCAGCCCCGACAGCATCTTCCACGTGCTGGGCGGCGCCGGCGGTTACCTACTCGTCGACGGGCACGCCGCGGTCCAGGTCGGCGCGGGGGACCTGATCGTCTTTCCACATGGCGACCCGCATGCGCTGGCCGACGATCCGGGTTCGGGTCCGGGCCGCACCGTGCGACTGGAATACGAGCCGAGCCGGCCACATCACGTCTTTCCGTTCGCCGGCGACGGGACCGCGACGGTAATGCTCTGCGGGGTGTTGCGGCTCGCTCGCGGTCGGCACCGCCAGCTGCTGGGATCACTCCCCGCGGTGATGCACATCCGGGGCGCCGACGGCCGGTTGTCACCGGAGACCGCCGACATCGTGGCCCTCATCGCGCGGGAATCCCGCTCGCAGCGTCCCGGCACCGAGGCGGTGCTGCGGCGGCTCACCGAGATCCTGTTCATCCACATGATCCGGGCGTGGTTGGAGCAGCAGTCGGCGAACAGCCGAAATTGGTTGCGCGGCTTGAACGATCCCGCCATCGGACGGGCCCTGAGCCTCATCCACCAGGCGCCGGAACGCCGATGGACAGTGGCCGAACTCGCCGCGGCGGTAGCCCTGTCCCGCTCGCAGTTCGCGGCACGGTTCACCGAACTGGTGGCCGAATCCCCGATAAACTATGCCGCGCAATGGCGCATGGAGCATGCCGCGCGCCTGTTGCGAACCGGCGCAACGGTCCCCGCGGTCGCCGCCAGGCTCGGATACACATCCGAGGTAGCCTTCCGCAAGGCCTTCGCCCGCCAGTTCGGCATCCCGCCGGGCGCCTACCGCCGAACTGCCGCCGACGGGCATCCCCGGACCGGTAAGAATGCCGCAACCGCCGCCGGCGCGCCGTAGCCGGGGCCTCGGTAGGCCACGGTCGCGCCCGGATCGGGTGCTGGCCGAGGCCTGCTCCGCACGCGCCAACCGGGCCTGGCTACGCCGCCGTGGCATCCGCGCGACCATCCTGATCCCCGCCAACCAGATCACCAACCGCCGCAACCGGGGCTCGGCCGATGGCCGGCCGCCCGCCTCTACCGCGACCGCAACGCAGTCGAACGCAGCATCAACCCGCTGAAGCAAAACCGTACCGTCGCAACCAGATACGAGAACTCGCAATCCGCTACCTGGCCACCATTCACATCGCCGCCATCAACCAATGGCTTCGAGATTGCTGACAACGCCCATCAAGCACCCACACCATACTTCGCAACACGGCCTCGGGAATTCGGGCTAGCGGTTACTCCGTGACGATCGCGAGTGCGTCGATTTCGACCAGCATTTCCGCACGTGGGAGGCCGGTGAATACCGTTGTGCGGCTGGGCAGTACGTCGCTAGTGGTGTTGGCGGTGACGAATTCGCCGTAGGCGTCGTTCATGATGGCGAAGTCCTCGCGCTTGGTGAGGTAGACGCGCAGCATCACCACATCGTCGAAGGTGGCGCCGCTGGCCTCGACAATGGCCTTGACGTTCTGCAGGGTCCGAATTGTCTGGGCGGCAACGTCGTCGGGGAACAGGTAGGCGTTGGTCGCCGGATCGACCGGGCCCTGACCCGAGACCTGGACGAACGGTCCCTTGCGCACGCCCTGGGAGAAGGTGTGGGCGGGTGCGGGGGCGTCGGTGGTGCGGACGGCGATCTTCTCACTCATGACTAACCTTTCGTTGCGGTCGGGTGTGCGGTGTGGACTGGAGTCCAGCCGAGTTCGCCGGAGATGGCGTCGGCCGCGGCGCGCACCCGCGGCAGTTCGGCAAGCACCTGGTCGTGGTCGAGCAGCATGTCCGGTACCGACATGGAGACCGCCGCGACCACCGTCCCCGTGCCATTGCGCACCGGGACGCCGATGCAGTTGACGAAGCTCTCGTGCTCCTCGTGGTCTTCGGCATAGCCCTGTGCGGCAACGAGTTCCAGCTCAGCGAGATAGCGTTCGGGGGTGCGGATGGTGCGGTCGGTGAATTCGCGGTAGTCGATGCGTTCCGCGATCACCCGCCACTCGGCGCGCGGTTGCGCGGCGACCAGCACCTTGCCGACCGCAGTGCAGTGCAGTGGGGCGGGGCGACCGATCCGTGAGTACATGCGGACGCTTTGGATGGCATCGAATTTGTCGATGTAGATGGCCTCGCCGGATTCGTAGGTGGCCAGGTGGATCGTCTGGCCGGTGGCGGAATTCAGCGCACTGAGATGCGGGCGCGCGAGGGTGCGGACGTCACGCTGTTCGAGTGCCCGGTTGGCGAGCTCGAAAAGCCGTGAGCCGAGCACGTATTGGTGCTGGCTGTCGTGGGTGACGAAGCGCTGGGACTCCATGGTCTGCAGCAGCCGCAGCACCGTCGACTTGTGCACGCCGAGTTCGGCCGCGAGCTGATCCAATGACCGGGCGTCCTCGCCGAGCGAGAGCAGGATGGTCAACGCACGCAACAGACTCTGGCTCATGACCGTGCCCTATTCGTCGCCGACGCTGTGTTCTGGAATCGCTCGCTCATGACTGCGCCTCGCTGGCGCTCGGCTCCGTCACGAGCGAGTGCTCGGCTGTGTTCATTGTTCGCTCGTTCATGACGTCACATTCTCGGCCAACACGTCTCTGCGGTAATGCACACGCCCCCAAGCGGACTCGTCGAGGTCGGCCAGGACTTCCAAGGCCCGCGGCGAGGGCAGTTCGGCGATATCGCCGGTGCCGGTGAGTGCGCCGGCGGCGCACAGATGGCCGAAGCGCAGGCGCTGCGCCAGCGGACGTCCGTGCAGCAGGGCGGCGAGGTAGCCGCCCGCGAAGGCGTCGCCGGCACCGATCCGCTCGGTGATCTCCAGTTCGAGGGCGGGCACTTCGACGCGCTCCGTACCGGAGAATCCGGTGACCGAATGCTCATTGTTCTTGACCACCAGATGTCGCGGCTGCGGGAACAGTGCGCGCAATCGGTCGGCGTCGTCTTCGCCGAAGACCGCACCGGCCTCATCGGCGCCGAGAAAGACCACATCGCAGCCGCGCACGTGGTGGGCCAGCACCTCGGCGGCCTGCGCCGCGCGTCCGGCCCACAGTGCCGGACGGTAATTCAGATCGAAGCTGACCAGCCTGTCCCGGCGCGGCAGTGTGACCAGGGCTTCGGTGAGCTCGGTCGCGGATTCCGAGAGTGCGGTGGTGATTCCGGTGCAGTGCACGACATCGCAGCGTTCGAGCAGACCTGCCGCCGCAGTGGCCGCGAGATCGGCGGTGGACAGTGCGCTGGCGGCGGAACCGGTGCGGTAGTAGAGCATGCGGCTGGCGCGTTCGGCCAGATCCGTGGCCTTGCCCGAACCGCTGCCGCGCTCTTTCACGTAGACCGCGGTGGGGCGTGCGGGATCGGTGACGACCGCGGACACATCGACTCCGCGTGCCGCGAGATGTCCGGTCAGGTACCGGCCGAAGCCGTCGTCGCCGACCCGCGAGATCCATGCGGCGTCCACGTCGAGCTGGGTGAGCACCGTCGCCACATTCGCCTCGGCGCCGCCCGCGGTTCGCTCGAAGTTGTCCGAGTCCTCCAGCGGACCGGGGCGCGCCACCAGAACGGCGAGCCCCTCACCGATGGTCACCGCCCGTGGGCGGGGCGACGTAGTAGCCCACGTCACATCGATCTCCCTTCTGCCCTTGCGGCCACCGGCCATCCAGTGCAGAATAACCACACTGAACACGATGTGCAACAAGCGTTGCAAAATATGCAATGCATGGCAGATATGGCTCAGCGGAGACGATTCCGCGGGAAGGAGCGACATGGCGATTGATGAGAAAGCCGTTGCTGCACTGGCGGATCGGACGCTCGGTCCGGAGCACAAGGGTCTGCCGCCCGCGGCGTGGGGCCGCACAGTCCGGGAATTCCTGGCCGCCGCGCCGTGCCTCGATGAGTTCGAGACACCGGTGCTGACCGTCGATCGCGCCGCCGTCGCGGCGAATGTCGCGGTCATGGCCGATTGGGCGGCGGCTGCGGGCATGCGCTTGGCGCCGCACGGGAAGACCACGATGGCGCCGCAGCTATGGGCCCAGCAATTGGCCGCCGGTAGCTGGGGCATCACCTTGGCCACCGTGTGGCAGGTACAGGTGGCCCGTGCATTCGGCGTCGAGCGGATCGTGCTGGCCAACTCGCTGGTCGATCCCGTCGGATTGCGCTGGGTCGCTGAGGAATTGGCGCGCGATCCGGAGTTCGAATTCCTCTGCTGGGTCGACTGCGTCGAGTCGGTCGCGTTGATGGACGAGCAGCTGTCGGGTGATGTGCGCATTCGGGTGGTCGTCGAACTCGGTGGGCCGCATGGCCGTACGGGTGCCCGAACCGTCGAGCAGGCGCATGCGATCGCGGAGGCGGTCGGCAAGTCCGAGTGGCTGACGCTGGCCGGAGTCGGCGGATACGAGGCCGCGCTTGCGCACGACCGGACTCCGGACGGTATCGACGCCGTTCGGCATTACCTCGACGAAGTCGCTCGCCTGCACCGCGAACTCGCCGCGGCCGGTCGCTATCCGGATCGGGCGATCGTCACCGCAGGCGGTAGCGCCTACCCGGACCTGGTCGTCGAATGTCTCTCCGGGCTCGTCGATGAACGAGGCGCACAAGGTGTTCCGACCACGGTGGTGCTGCGCTCGGGTGCGTACATCATCCACGACGACGGTTTCTACGCGGGTATCTCACCGCTGGCCGCACCGCGCAGCGAACGGCCGCTGCGCTCGGCGATGCACGGGTGGGCGCGCACCGTCTCGCGACCCGAGGCGGAGCTTGCGCTCCTGGATGCGGGGAAGCGCGATCTTCCCTTCGATGAGGGGCTTCCGGTCCCGCAATTCGTTGCGGGACCGGAGGGGCCACTGAATCCGGACGCACATGTCAGCGCGCTCAACGATCAGCACACCTTCCTGCGGCTGCCGGGCGGTGCGCCCACCGATGTGCCCATCGGCAGTGTGGTGCGGCTGGGGCTGTCGCATCCGTGCACGGCCTTCGACAAGTGGCGGCTGATCCCGGTCATCGATGATGCCGATGCCGAGCGGCCGCGCGTTGTCGACCTCGTGCACACCTTCTTCTGACGCCATGACGGACTTAGTGTTTCGCGATATCGACGTCATCGACGGCACCGGAGCGCCGCGTTTCCGCGCCGATGTCGCCATCGACCGGGGACGCATCACCACGATCGCGGAACCGGAAACCATCACCGCGGCGGCGCGGTTCATCGATGCCGCGCCCGGTGCGGTGCTCGCGCCGGGCTTCATCGATATGCACGCACACTCCGATCTGCATCTGCTCACCGATCCCGGTCATTTCCCGAAGATCAGCCAGGGCGTCACCACGGAGGTCATCGGACAGGACGGGCTCTCCTACGCCCCGATCGATGACGCCGCGCTGTCGGTGCTGCGGCGGCAGATCGCCGGGTGGAACGGCAACCCCGGCGAACTCGACTTCTCCTGGCGCACAGTCGGGGAGTATCTGGACCGGCTGGATCAGGGCATTACACCCAATGCCGCCTACCTCGTGCCGCAGGGCACGCTGCGGTTGCTGGTCGTCGGCAGTGAACAGCGTCCGGCCAGCGTCGATGAGATCCGGCGCATGCGTGAACTGCTGGCGCAGGGACTGCGCGAGGGTGCGGTCGGGATGTCGAGCGGTCTCACTTACACCCCCGGAATGTATGCCGACACCGCGGAGTTGGCGGCACTGTGCGAGGTCGTCGCCGAGTACGGCGGCTTCTATGCGCCGCATACCCGCTCCTACGGCAAGGGGGCGTTGGCGGCCTATGCCGAGATGATCGGCCTGGCTCGGAATACCAGGTGCGCACTGCATTTCACGCACGCGACCATGAACTTCAGCGTGAACCGCGGGCGCGCACCGGAATTTCTGGCATTGATCGATGCCGCAAGGGACGAGGGGTGCGATATCACCCTCGACACCTATCCGTATCTGCCCGGCTCGACGACGCTGTCGGCCCTGCTGCCGAGTTGGGCGATGTCCGGTGGCCCGGATGCGGCGCTGGCCCGTATCGATGATCCGGAGATGCGTGCGCGAATCGCCTTTGACGTCAATGTGAATGGTTCCGACGGCTGTCACGGAGTCACGGTCGAATGGGAGACCATTCAGATCAGTGGCGTCGCCAACCCGGAGTTGGGGGAGTGCGTCGGCCGGACGGTCGCCGAGATCGCGGCCGATCGTGATCGCGCACCGGTCGAGGTGTTCTTCGAACTGCTGCGCCGAGATCAGCTGGCCACCACCATCCTCCAGCACGTCGGGCACGAGGAGAACGTGCGCGCGATCATGGCGCATCCGGGGCATATGGGCGGCAGTGATGCACTGCTCGTCGGCGATCGGCCGCATCCACGCGCGTGGGGCACCTTTCCGCGCTATCTGGGCCATTATGTCCGTGAACTCGGGGTGCTCGCACTCGAGGAGTGTGTGCATCATCTGACCGGACGGCCCGCCGAGCGGCTGCGGCTGAGCGACCGCGGGCAGGTATTCACCGGATACGCCGCCGATCTCGTGCTGTTCGATCCGTCGACGATCAGTGATACCGCGACCTTCGACAACCCCAAGCAGCAGGCGCGTGGGATTGCGCATGTGCTGGTCAATGGGGAGTTCGCCATCGAAAACGGCTCGCCTACCGGCAAACTCGCCGGGCGTGCGCTGCGGATGGATGCCTCGCGGAAGGAGACATATTGAATGCCAATGGCGGTCTCGGCGCCCTGGAAGTCATTCGCGCCGACCGGGTGCTGAGTGTGGTTCGCGCGCCCGAGATTCCGGATCCGGCTGCACTGGCAGATGCCTTGGCGCGCTCCGGGATTCGCACGTTGGAACTCACGTTCACCACCCCCGGCGTGCTCGACTACCTGCCGGTGGCCGCGGCCGTCGATGGCGCGGTCGTCGGTGTCGGGACCGTGCTGCACGCCGACCAGGCCAAGGCCGCGATCGACAGCGGGGCTCGGTTCCTCGTCACTCCCGGCGTGCGTGCCGAGGTCGCGGCCGTCGCGGCCGAGTGCGACATCCCGGTCGTCATGGGTGCTTTCACTCCCACCGAGGTGCTCACCGCTCTCGATCTCGGCGCCGCCGCGGTGAAGATATTCCCGGCCAGGGCACTCGGCCCCGGCTACTTGAAAGACCTGCGCGGCCCCTTCCCCGATGTGGCGCTCATTCCCTCCGGGGGCGTCAATGCGGGCAATGCCGCCGAATTCCTCGCCAACGGAGCCGTGGCCGTGACCGCGGGTACCGATGTCGTGGCCCCATCCGACGTCGCCGCGGGCCGATGGTCCGAAATCGCCTCGCGCGCGGCGTCATTCGTTCGATCCATGAATTGAGAGGTACCCACGGTGAGGGAGCGCAGCGAGCGAACAATTCCACCCAGTGCCCAGCGGCGTATGCCCGGGCCGAGCGTCAGCGAGGCACGGGCATGAACGCCACTGTCGACTGGCTGCGCACCACCACCCCGGGGTTGCTGGTGCTGTGCGGTCTCGCGATTGCCGTACTGCTGTTCGCCATTATCAAGGTCAAGCTGGAGCCGTTCATCGCGCTGCTGCTCACCGGACTCGGTCTGGCCCTGGCCGCCGGACTACCGGTGTCGAAGATCGTCGGCACGGCGATCAAGCCCGGTGATTCGCTCTTGGAGACCGGATTCGGCGGCATCCTCGGGCATATCGCGGTCATTATCGGCCTCGGCACGGTGCTCGGCGCGATTCTCGAACGCTCCGGTGGTGCGGATGTATTGACCGGCAAGCTGTTGAGCATCTTCGGCGCCAAGGGCGCGCCGGTGGCCATGGGTCTGCTCGGGCTCATCTTCGGCATCCCGGTCTTCTTCGATATCGGCATCTTCGTACTGGCGCCGCTGATCTATGTGGCCGCCAAGCGCGGCGGGCGGTCGCTGGTGCTGTACGCGATGCCGATGCTGGCCGGTCTGTCCATGACCCACGCCTTTCTCCCGCCGCATCCCGGACCGGTGGCGCTCGGTGGCCTGCTCGGAGTGAGTCTCGGGTGGCTGATCATTATGGGGTTCGTCTGCGGCATACCCGGATTCATCGCGGCTGGCCTGGTGTGGGGCACCTATATCGGCAAGCGGGTCCAGGTGGAGGTGCCCGCCGAATTCCTGGTCCGACCCGATCAACCGGTCGAAGCGAAGGGGGAAGGCCCCGGCACCGCAACGGATCCCGGTTCGACGCGGACCGAGACCCGCGCGCCGTCGGTCGTGCTCATCGGTGGCATCATCGCGATTCCGCTGGTGCTCATCCTCGGTGCGACCTTCGGCACCCAATGGCTGGCCAAGGATTCGCAACTGCTGCAGGTGTTGACCTTCCTCGGTACGCCCGCCGTTGCGCTGTTGATCGCGGTACTCGTCGCCTTCTATCTGCTCGGTGTGCGCCGCGGCTCGAGCGTGCAGGAACTCAGCACGCTCACCGCGGAATCACTCAAGCCGGTCGGCATGTTGCTGCTGGTGGTCGGTGCGGGCGCCTTCTTCGGAAAGGTCATCTCCGCCACCGGAATCGGTACCGCGCTCGCCGACACCATGTCGGCCGCCGGGCTGCCGGTGATCGTGCTCGCCTACATCATCAGCTGTGGTCTGCGCATCGCGCAGGGCTCGGCCACCGTGGCGATTGTGACCACCGGCGGCATCGTCGCACCGCTGGTCGCCGGACACGGGTACTCACAGCTGGCGATCGCGCTGATCGCCATGGCCATCGCGGCGGGCTCGATCATCCTCAGTCATGTGAACGACGGTGGCTTCTGGATCATCTCGAAGTACTTCAACCTGAGTGTGAAGCAGACTCTACAGACCTGGACGGTGTTGGAAACCGTGCTCTCCGTGGTGAGTTTCGCGGTCGCCGCGGTGCTGTTCGCGATCGTCAGCTGAGTGAAGGTCGGACAGATGGCGTCAGTCCGGCACGGGTCGAATCCTCGTGCCGGGCTGGCCGATTCGTGTGGCGCGATGCCATCGAGATAGGCGAAGACGGTTCGCCAATCCGGGCGACCGACGTGGTGCACGCCCATTGCCGTGCTGGTCGGTGCTACGGTGCAGATGATGACATCGAATCTCGGGCAGGAGGTGTGCCCGAGAGCGGAGCCCATGCGGTCTTGTTCGCGAAAGTCGCTGCGGCGGACGGTGATCTGACCCGATGCCCGACCACGAGGGTAAGCCGTCAGCGCAGATCATCGCGGCACGGTCGGTGCTGTCACCCAACGGGAGTCGGTACCGGTGCGGCTGTGGGGCTGGTGCCGCCATCGGTTCAAAACGCGTGGGTTGGTGCTCGATCTGAGTCGAGTGCGGATCATTCGAAATTGCGCAGGGCGACTGTGCAGCGGTTGGCTTGGGCGCGGATGGCGGCGACGAGTTCGGGGGGAGCGCTGAGCAGCGTGAAGTCGATATCGGTCGAGGTGATCATCCAGACCAGTGCTTCCGGAGTGTCGGCACCGACGTGGAGTTGGCAGCTGTGGTCGTCGACGGCCTCGATGACGCCCATACCGGGCCAGACATTCGCCGCGGCCGCCTCGGCGGACCTGTGCAGCAGCGCAATTGCCTGATACGGCCAGGCGCGGGAGGACAGTCGCAGCGAAAGGTGCACCGCGACATCGCCTTCCGGCAGTTCACGCGGGGTGAAGCGCGGGCCGGTCGGGGTGCGTGGCGTGATGCGGTCCGCTCGGAAGGTTCGCCAATCGCCGCGGTCGACATCCCACGCCACGAGGTACCAGCGCCTGCTGAAGTGCACCAGACTGTGCGGCTCCACCGAGCGGCGGGTCGTGGTGCCGCTGTGCGCTCGATAATCGAAGCGCAGCCGTTCGTGCCGTTGACAGGCCTCGGCAATGGCCATCAAGGTATTCGGTTCGACCGTGGCATCCGATGCCCCGACCCGGACCGTCGCGCCACGCAGGGTGCGGACCCGATGGCGCAGGCGCGGCGGCAGCACCTGCTCCAGTTTGGTCAGTGCGCGCAGCGATGCCTCCTCGATGCCCGCCACGGTGCCGTCGGACGCGCTGCGCAATCCGACCGCCACCGCGACGGCCTCCTCGTCATCGAGCAGTAGCGGCGGCAGCGCGGCCCCGGCGCCGAGCCGATAGCCCGCGGTGCCCTGGGTGGCGTGCACCGGATAGCCGAGTTCACGCAGCCGATCCACATCGCGGCGGACCGTGCGGCCGGTGACGCCGAGCCGTTCGGCGAGTTCGGTGCCGGTCCAGTCGCGGTGGGTCTGCAGCAGGGCGAGCAGTTTGAGCAGGCGTGCCGAGGTCTCCAACACGGAATCCAGCATGCCAGAGGCTTAGGAACGATCCTGTCCTAAGCGGGTCATATCGTCGCTTGCATGAGCACCGAACACGACATCCGCCCCTTCCGCATCGATATCCCGCAGGTGCAGATCGACGATCTGCACGCCCGGCTGGCGAATACCCTGTGGCCGGACGAAATCCCAGGCGCCGGTTGGGATAGGGGCGCGTCGATTTCGTATATGCGCGACCTCGCCGAGTACTGGCGCTGTGAATACGACTGGCGGGCAGTCGAAGCACGGCTGAACCGGCTGCCGCAGTTCGTCATCGATATCGATGGGCAGCAGGTGCACTTTCTGCATATCCGCTCGCCCGAACCCGATGCCATGCCGCTGGTATTGAGCCACGGGTGGCCCGGCTCGTTCATCGAATTCCTCGATGTGATCGGACCTTTGAGCGATCCGCGGGCGCACGGTGGTGATCGGGCCGATGCGTTCCATCTGGTCATTCCATCGCTGCCCGGATTCGCATTCTCGGCGGCCGGGCCGAAGGTCGGGGACGGTTCGACCGAGCGGTTCGCACAGGTGGTCGCGAAGCTGATGGCGCGGCTCGGCTACGACCGGTATGGCGCACAGGGCGGCGACGCGGGGTTCTTCGTCTCGACCGAGCTGGGACGGATTGCGGCCGACCGTGTAGTCGGAATCCATGTGAACGGGCCGATTACGCTGCCGTCCTGGGACGACGGTAATGCCGATGCACAGGTTCGGGAACCGGAGTACAGCCCGGAGGATCGGGCGAAGCTGGACAAACTCACCGGCAGCCAGAGCTACACCCGCTACGGCTATGCGATGGTGCAGGCGGGACGCCCACAAACCCTGGCGATCGGTATGCACGATTCGCCCGCGGGGCTGCTGTCCTGGATCGTCGATATCTTCCAGCGCTGGACCAATCCGTCACTCGAATTGCCCGATGCCGCGGTGGATCGCGATGCGCTGCTCACCAATGTCAGCCTGTATTGGTTCACCCGGACCTTCGTCTCCTCGATCAGGCTGTACGGGGAGGGGGACTCGTGGGGGATGGCCTTGCGGAGTTCCGGCGTGCCGACGGCCGCGGCGGTATTCGCCGGTGACAATTCCATTCGCGTGATCGCCGAGCAGCAGCACAATATCGTGCGCTGGACCGAATATGACCGGGGCGGTCACTTCGCGGCAATGGAAGCACCGGATCTGCTGATCGACGATATGCGCGCGTTCTTCCGTGCACTGCGCCGACTCATTCGGTAGCGGCCGTGCCCCGGTAGCGCTCGGCCATGGCGAATGCCGTTGCGGCGAGCCGGTCGCGCAGTTCGGGCGGGTCGAGGACCTCGCAGAATTCGCCGAGCGGGAGGAGGGCGCCCGCCAGCACCTCGAAGGACTCCGATGGGATCGTCACTTCGATCCACCCCTCGGCGTCGGGTGCGGTCGCGGAGGCCATGGCCTCGGCGACCGCGGCGGGCTCATTCGTCAATCGCAGCCGCTGCACATGCGATGCCGCGATCCGGCAGCGCGCCCGCACCCGCAACATTGAGCGCGCGAAATCGTCGGCCGACGCCGACCAATGCCCGGCGAGGTCGAAACCTTGTGGGCGCGTGAATGATTCACCGGTCGGCTCGGCGGAGGTGATCCGGCCGACGCGATAGGAACGCACTGCCGACCGGTCGCGTGCGATGAGATACCAGGTCCCGGCCTTCAATACCAGGCCGAGCGGATCCAGGCGGCGTTCGACGGCGCGGTCCTTGCGTTGGTAGCGGATATCCAGTCGCCGGTCGTGCCACAGCGCATCGACAACCGTTGCCAACGTTGGTGTTTCGTCGGGTCGATGGAACCAGCCCGCCGCGTCCACATGCACGCGCTCCGCGATTCGCGTTGCCCGGCCGCGCAATTCGGGTGGCAGTGCGGCCAGCACCTTGAGCTGTGCGGTGGCCAGTACCGTGCCGAGTCCGAGGTCCGCCGCGGCGGCGGGCTGTCCCGCGAGCAATACCGCATCGGCCTCCTCGGTGGTGAGACCGGTCAGCCGGGTTCGGTAGCCGTCGACCAGCTGCACGCCGCCCGCGCGTCCCGGTTCGCTGTAGATCGGCACGCCAGCGGCGGAGAGCGCCTCGATATCGCGATAGACCGTGCGCACCGATACCTCGAGCTCGCGCGCGAGCTCCGGCCCTGTGGTCCGGCCGCGGGTCTGCAGCAGGAGCAATAGCTGCACCAGTCGACTCGCTCGCATAATTCGAGATTAGCCATAAAACCTGACAGAAGATGTCAGGTTTGGCTCGTACCGTCTTATTCCATGACCACATGGAGCCAGTTCACCGAAGAAGCGCCACACATCGCGACCGTGTTCACTCGTCGGCACAAGGCCACCGGCAATCTCTGCATGCTCGCAACCCTGCGCTCGGACGGCTTCCCCCGCATCAGCCCGGTCGAACCGCGGATTTTCGAGGGGATGCTGGTGATCGTGGGTATGCCGAACACAACCAAGTTCAAGGACCTCGCTCGCGACCCTCGGTTCTGCCTGCACACCGCCACGGTGGACACCCAGGTCGGCGATGGTGACGCGAAGCTGTTCGGCACGGTCGTCGACCTTCCGGACAAGCAGGTGTACGGCCGGTTCGCGCAGCAAGTGTTCGACGAGATCGGGCTCGATATCCGCGACCAAGAATTCGACCACTTCTATATCGCGGACCTGACCAGCGCCTCCACCGTCGAGGTCATCGACGATCACCTGGACATCACCATCTGGAAGCCGGGGCAGGGGGAGCGAGTGGTGCGCAAGCACTGAGCGGTCGGCGGCTTCAGTCGTCGCCGCACTGCGCCGAAGCCGCGCGAGATGGGCTAGCCACGACTCCCATTCCTCGATAAGCAGTTCGAAGAATGGGAGTCGTGTGCCCGGCAACAACTTTCACACGGAAACAGACCGCCATCGACAACCATCCACCATTTGGTGAGGTGAACGAAATGCGTTGATGGTGAACCGAACCCGGGCGGCGATCGTATGCTGTACGCGCGCGGTCAGTTTCGCTGCAGCACCTTCTCGCGGCGCGCCGCCACACTGGATCCGGACTCACGCCGTGCCATCCGGCGCAGCACGATCGGCGCGAGGAGTAGTCCGACCACAGCCCAAATACTGAGCACCCCAAGGGTTTCCAGGTGTCGCCAGGAATCGCCGATCTCGACCGTCACCGTGCTGGCGGGCAGCAGCGCCGACCGCATGCCGAGGCCGAGCCAGTAGATCGGAAACGCCTGGGCGATCCACTGAACCCATTCCGGCAGTGCCGTAATCGGATAGAAGATCCCGGAAATCGCGATCACGCCCAGGATCGGCAGGGTGAGCAGACCCTGGCTGCGTGCGCTGGTGAATACCGACCCCAGGACGGCGCCGATCGGCAGCGTCGCCACCAGTCCGAGCGTGAGCACCCAGGCAAGGGTCAGCCAGGAGCGCACGTCGCCGGTCGCCAGACCGGAGATGATGAACAGCGCGGGTATCAGGAAAATCGCCAAGTCCGCGATCAATCCACCGGATACCGACACGATCTTGCCGAGTAGATAGCCCACCATGCCGTGCGGTGTCGCCTTGGCGCGCAGAAGAGTTCCGTCCTCCCGGTCGGCGGTGAGCTGCTGGCTCATGCTGACCATGGACATCGCGGCATTCATGCCGAGAACGCTCGGCAGCGCCAGCGCACCGAGGAAGAACCCGGTCTGCCCGAAGGATACGTCGCGCAGGAAGAACAGGGTGGTCACCATCAAGACGGGCCAGAGGAAATGGCTGAACAGTTCCTCGGCATTGGTGAATGACTGCCGCAGTTCGATCAGTCCGCGCGACCATCCGGAGCGCAACGCCATCGCGGTAGGGCTCATCGGGCCACCAGCTTCGTTTCGGGGGTATCCATTGCGTGCGTTTCGGATTCGGACTGATGCACGAGTGAGAGATAGGTGTCCTCCAGCGAAGCCCGGCGGACCTCGAGGTTCTCGATCTCGCGGCCGAACCGCTGGAACAGCTCGAAGGTGAATCCGGTCGCATCCGGGGTCGACTGCTGGAAGCTCTGTCCGTCGCGATCCCAGCGCACCTCGTCGGTGCCGGCGATCTGCCTGGCGAGTTCGGCTGCGGTGCCGTCGGCGATAATGCGTCCATTGTCGAGCACCAGGATGCGGTCGGCGAGCTTCTCGGCTTCGGCCAGATCGTGAGTGGTGAGCATGATGGTGGTAGCGCCCTCGGCGGCGAGGTCGTCGATGAGCTTGTGGAAGGCGCGCCGGGCCACCGGATCGAGCCCGGCCGTCGGCTCATCGAGGAATGCCACCTCGGGCCGGCCCACCAGCCCGATCGCCACATCCAATCGGCGTCGCTGTCCGCCGGAGAGCATTTTCACTTTGTGATCCGCCTGTTCGGTCAGGCCGACCGCCGCGATGAGTTCCTCAGCGTTCCAGGGCCTTTCGACCGACTCGGTGGTATAGGCGGCGTAGTACCTGCCGAGGTGTTCCAGGAGTTCCCGTACGCGCCATTTACCGTGATCACGCCAGGACTGCAGGACGATCCCGATCCGCGCCCGCCAGTCCTCGCCGCCGTGCGCCGGATCGGCCCCGGCTACCTCGACCCGGCCCGCCGACCGCATCCGGAACCCCTCCATGATTTCGATGGTGGTGGTCTTGCCCGCGCCGTTCGGACCGAGCAGGCAGAGCACTTCGCCCCGATACGCCCGGAAACTCACCTCGTGCAGGACATCGGTGGCGCCGTAGCGCATGCGCAGGCCCTCCACATTAACGACGACTTCACTCGTCTTCATCGTTTACCTTTCAATGCCGTGATCATGGCTCGGCTCAGGAGAGTGTTCGCTGGATGCGTGCGCGCAGGTCGGCCATGTCGATCCCGGCCAGTGTGAGTGCCCTGGGTACCGTGCCGACCTCGGCCTTCATGATCCCGAAGAGCAGATGTGCCGGCCGTACGTCCTTCTTGCCGACCGAGGTGAACGTGCGGTCGAGCGCTAGTTTGGCCGACGCACCCATCTGTTGCGGACGCTCCACGCGGGGATCGACCGGCAGCAGTTCGAACTCGGCGAGTGATACGCCGCCCACGCGCAGGCTGTGCTCGTACTCCCGGTCCAGCGCGTCGCGGATGCCGTGATGATCGAGCCCGACCGCGGACAGGATCTGTTCGGTGCCGGGATCGCGCTCGGCGGCGATGGCCAGCAGTAGGTGCTGCGCTTCGATCGTCGCCGATCCCATCTCCTGGGCTTGTTCGGCGCCACCGGTGATGATCGCGTGAAAGTACTTGTCGAAGCTGGTCATTGACGCCTCCTCAGCGTGACGCCAGCGGCAATGAGCCGCTTGGCATGTTTCTTGTGCACCGCTTGGCGCGTGACACCGAGCGCCTCCGCGACCTGCGGCCAACTCCAGCCCGCCCGCATGGCCTGCTCGACAGCGGCGTCTTCCAATTGGTCCGCCAGTCGCCGTAGCGCTGCGACCGCGGCCAAGTGATCGGCTGGATCCGGGGTATGTTGGCGCTCTTCGTCAGCCATAAGAGCAACCGTAGTTGACTAAATCTGGTTAGTCAACGAATGTTGCTTATCGCATGCGAGTGTGAGGTGTCGCCGATCTCGGCGAGTGGCGAAGGAGTTTCGATGTCATTGCTCATAACCTCGACCTTCGACCCTCGCCCGCTCTTCACATCGAATATGGTTCCCCAGCAACGACTTTCACACGGAAACTGACACATCTGGCATCGCCATCGACAACCATCCACCATGTGGTGCACGGCGCAGCCGCCAACCGCACCCCTGGAATCAATCATCTGGGGGAGTCCGTCGGCGCCGGACCACGTCAGGTCGCCGACATCGTCAACATCAGCTCGACCGCGGGCCGGGTGGCTCGGCCCGGGACCGCCGTCTACCACCTCACCAAGTTCGGCGTCAACGCGTTCAGCGAAGCGCTCCGGCAGGAACTGCAACCCAGGCGCGTGCGGGTCGGGGTGATCGAGCCCGGCAACGTCGCCACCGACCTGGTCTCCCACACCCGAGCCGAACTACTCGAAAGTGTTCAGTCCCAGATCAATTCCATCGAGCGGCTCGTGCCCGAGGATATCGCCGACGCGGTCACCTACATGGTCGGCCGACCCCGACGTGTAGCTGTCAACGAAATGCTCGTGCGTGCCGCCGACCAGAGCTGGTAGGCCCGGCGTCTCAGTGCGTGGTGAGCTGGGTTGCGATCGATGTCGGAACCGGGATGCCGCGGCGGATCAGGTCTGCTGTGAAGCGTTGTGCGAGCGGGTCGTTCGGGGTTGTGGTCAGGGCGACGACGGCGCGGGTGAGCCGTGGTTTCAAGCTGGCTACCGCGCCGGCGAAGGTGGCGGTCACGGCGGTGGTGGGAACCAGGGCGATGCCGAGTCCGGCGGCTGCCAGTTGTGCCGCGGTGGTGGCCTGACGGGTGCGGGTCGCGGCGGTCAGGGTGACGCCGTATTGGGCGGCGATCTCGTCGAGCCAGGCGCCGAGGCCGTTGTCGGGGTGGTAGTGCACGATCGGATGCTCCGCGATCCGTGCGAAAGTCATTGTGGTGCTGGGCCGTTCGGTGGCTGGCAGGGCGGCGACGATTTCTTCCTCGCCGATGATGTCGAGATGTCCGTCCCAGTGCGTCGGTTCGGGACCGATCGCGATATCCACCCGACCCGATGCCGCCAGTTCGGCAAGGGCGTCGGCGCTCGACAGTTCCGTCAGTGCGAGCTGGATACCCGGATGCCGCCGATGCCAGGTGCGCAGGACCGGTGCCAACAGCGCGGCGGTCATGCTCTCCGCGCAGCCGATGCGCAGTTGTCCCTCGGTGCCCGCGGCGACGGCCCGGCCGGTCGCAATGACACGCTCGGCGGCGGCCAGCGCGGCCCGTGCGTCCGCGACGATCGCGCGACCGGCCGCGGTTGGGCGTACCCCGCGCGGCAGTCGCTGCACCACCGGCGTGCCGATCTCGCGTTCCAGGGCCGCGATCTGATGCGACAGGGCGGGCTGCGACATGTGCAGGCGCGCCGCGGCTTCGGTCACCGATCCGTAATCCAATACGGCGACAAGGCATTCCAGGGCGCGCAGTGTTGCCATTCGGTGATTCTATCGAAATCAGAGAAAAGATTCATGGTGCGACGGGATTGCGACGATACCGGAGCACGTTCGATCTCGGTGAAAGGCAAACAACTACCGAGGAGGCAAGGCATGTCAGCTGTGCTGAATGGGAAGAAGCTGCTCGTCATCGGGGGAGGTTCCGGGATCGGGCAACAGATCGCCGCAGACGCCCTGATCGCGGGTGCACACGTCGTAATCGCTGGCCGGGATCCGAAGGCGATCAGTGCCGCGGTTGCCCGAATTGCCGATGACCACCTAGCCGGGGTCACACCGGGCACCGACGAGGCGACCATCGCCGAACGGGTGTTCGGCGCAACGGTCGACCTGACCGATGAAGATTCGATCCGCATGCTCGCCGAACAGACCGGTGACCTGGACTACCTGGTATCGGTGGCCGCCGCACATGCCAATGGTCCGGTCGCGCAGCTGGATCGAACCGCGATCACCAGGGCATTCGACGCCAAGGTCATCGGCCCGCTTCTACTCGCCAAACACTTCGCCCCGCAAATCCGCACCGGCGGAGCAATCCTCCTGTTCTCCGGCGTCGCCGCTTGGCGCCCCGCCCCCGAACGCACGGTCATGGCCACCACCAACGGCGCCGTCAGCTTCCTCGCCGAAGCCCTAGCCGTAGAACTCGCCCCCATCCGGGTCAACGCCCTCTCCCCAGGCATCGTCGATTCCGGCGCCTGGGACAAAATGGGCACCGCCAAGAACCAGTTCTTCACCGATGTCGCCACCGTCAACCCCGCCCGCCGCGTAGGCCACCCGTCCGACATATCAGCAGCCGCTCTCCTAGCCCTGACCAACCCATTCCTGACGGGCACCACCCTGCACATCGACGGCGGAGGCCGCCTCACCTGAATCACGGCCCCGATCCCGTTCGTTCCGTCGGCATTTCGAGGGCGAGGCGTCATGGCACTCGGCATCGGCGCTCTCGCCTCAGTTGCCCGCGGCCCGCATAACGCAGCGCTTGGTGACCCTCCTACCGCTCGTGCCACAAGCCCTGCCGCTGTCTGACAGAATCTAGGCAGTGCTCAATGCGAGGGGGAACGCAAAGATGGTGTTGTCCGCGCGATTTCAGCCGGGGGCTACTCGGCGACCATTCGTGGATCGGGAAACTGTTCTGGCGACTTTCGACGAGTTGCTCGTCGGATCCGTGGACCAGCCCCGGGTTCTGCTGCTGAGCGGCGTCGGTGGCATCGGCAAATCGCGTCTGGTTGCGGAGCTGCGTTCGCGGGTCGCAAAGCGGCATCCGGCGGCGGTACTGGATCTGCAGGTGCCGAGTCAGCGCCAGGCAGCCGACGGTTTGGCGGTGCTGCGGACGCAGTTCGGCGCACAGAAGGTCAAGTTCCATCGATTCGATATCGCCTGCGCGGTGCTGTGGCAGCGCCTACATCCTCATCTGCGGCTGACGTCGGAGCTGGCATTGGCCGAACACAGTGAGGTACTGACCGAAATCCTCAACGACGCCACCGGAATTCCGGTTTTCGGTACGGCGTCTCGGCTGTTGGAATTGGGTGCCCGGCGCGCGGTTCGCACCCACCGAATCCGCCACGACCCGATCCTGCAGGAGCTCGATCAACTGAGCCTCGGCAATCTGGAAGCCGCGGTGTCGTATCTCTTCGCGGAGGATCTGAAGGCCGCAACGTCGGGTAAGAAACCGTATGTCGTCTTCCTGGACGCATATGAAGCGCTGATGGGAGGTGTCGATCGCGAGGGCAAGGTCGCGGCTTCGGATGCCTGGCTGCGAGATGTCGTGGCACAGTTGAACACCGGGCTCGTCGTCATCGCGAGTCGGGAGCCGCTCGGGTGGGAGCGATACGATCCCGAATGGGCCGCACGAGTGCATTCGGTACAGGTCGACGACCTGCCGATGGCCGCACGGTACGAATTGTTGGACTCCTCCGGTGTCGATGACGCGGAGGAGCGCGAGGCGATCGCGGTGTCGAGCGCCGGGGTCCCGTTCTATCTGCATCTGGCGATCGATGCGCGGAGTCGGATCGAGGGGGCGTCGGTAGCGGCTCTGGTCTCACCCGAAGCGATCTTGGAACGGTTTCTGCAGCATGTGCGGCCGGACGAAGTTCGGACGCTAGAACTGCTGAGCTTGCCGCGCACATTCGATCTCGAGATATTCACCGGTATCGCAGGCCAATTCGGGCTCCCTGGCCATCTCGCCGCGTGGAAGTCGCTGATCGCGTACTCCTTTGTGCACGCCGCGGACGAGGGCGGTGAGGGCGAGCGGTATCAACTGCACCAATTGATGGTCACAGCATTGCGGCACCGACTGGACGCCGATGTGCGGTCGGTTTTGCACGCTACGCTGCACTACCTGTGGCGGGCTCGCGCGGAAAGGCCGGGCGGTCGGGTGTCGGCGCTGCGCGAGGCGGGCTACCACGGTGTCCGAGCTGGAATTCTCAATGCCGTTGCCCTGCTGGAGTACGTCGACCGGATCGAAGCCGCGGGCGGAAATCAGGGGATCGACGGGGTCCTCAGCGATTTGCATAGCTTCCTGGACCAGCCGCATGACACCCTGGCAGATATGGCGGAGCTTTCCGAACTCACCCGGTGCCTCGAGGCCGAGGCAGCGGTTCTGTTGGGCGATGCGAAGCAGGCCGACCGCTTGACCCGCCACGTCGACCTGGCCCGAACCGGTCCGGTCGCGGAACGTCTCGCGCTCGCGGCGGCGAATGCGCGCCGCATACTCGGTGCGACGGACGAAGCACTGTCGATCTATTCGAACGTGTGGGCACGCGGCTCGGGGCGAACGCGATTGCATGCCGGGCAGTGGGCGGCGGATCTGCATATGTGCCAGGGACGTTTCGCTCGAGCGCTGGAATTGTGCGACGAACTGGTCGAATCGGCCGACGATGATGATCGCGACTTTCTTGGAGATGTGGCTCGGTTGCGGCATCTCACCTACCGCTTGTCGTTCGATACCGAAACGGCCGCAAGGTATTTGGCCGAGGCGGATGCGCACTACCGTGCAGCCGGGAGCGTTGTCGGACAGGCCAATGTCGCGACCAACCTGGCCGAGCTATTGGCTTTGACCGATCCGGCACGGGCCATTGCCGCCGCCGGTACGGCGATTGCCGAGCAGCGCGAGCTCGGTGCGCTGCACGAGCTCGGAAAGGCTTACACCGCACTTGGTTTGGCCGAACTCTCACTCGGCGATCCGGACGCGGCCGACCGCGCACTGACCGATGCCTGTGAGATCTTGGAGCGGGCCGGTTACCGTTCCGGTCGGGCGCGGGCGGAGTTGTTCCGCGCCGCTGTGTGCGCGCGGCGAGGTTTGCGCGGCGAGGCCGTCGAGAGCGTCCGATGGGCAGTGACCGAACTGGAAGCGGCGAATGTATACCCGGGATTGGTTCTGGTCGCACGAGTGGTGCTCGCTCTGTTCGGATGGATCGAGCCCGATATCGCCCTGGCGGCTGCACAGGCCCGCCTGCGGACGCGGCCGCCGACCCCGGATCGGAATCTGGACTTGGGCGCCCAGCAGTTGATCGCGCGGATACTGGGCATCAATGCCGACACCTACTACCGTGAGGCGGTTGTGCGAACCGATTCGTCGGCGGGGTACTACAACCACAATGTTCGCGTCGATGGCGCCATGGGCGTGGTGAATGTACGGGTACCGGTCGACGGGGCCGACGTGATGGATCTGCGGATATGGCCCGAGGCGGCGGTATTGCGCACCATCGAGCCGTTCGTCCCCGCCGCGCCGCGCCTGCGCTGGGAGTCCGCGGAACCTGCGTACCAGATCCACGAGTACGTCGAGGGCGAAGTGCTGGACCGGATCGCGCCACGCGGTACGGCTGTTCCTGTACATGTACAGGGCGACGTCGCGACACTGTTCGCGGATCTGCGCCGAATACCGCCCGAACTGCTGCCGCCGAGTTCGACAGGGCGAGCGGAGGATCCGGTTGCGTTCGCGCGGCAACTGTCGAATATCACCAGCCGAGTGCACCGTGAGAACAGTGCGGCGTTCGGTGCGCTGTATGCCCGTCTCGGCGTGCCCGCTAGACCGCTCGACGATGTCGTCGATGCGTGGAACACACTCGAGCCGAGACCATTTCGGCTGTTGCATGCCGATGTGCATCGGAAGAACATGATCATTCGCGAACACGCGGTCGTATTCATCGATTGGGAGCTTGCGCTATTCGGTGACCCGTTGTACGACGTGGCCACCCATCTGCATAAAATGACCTACCTGCCGGATGAGCTCGATACGTTCCTGACCGCATGGGCAGCTGCCGAGCCGGTGGCCGCGCAGGGTTCATGGCGGCGTGACCTGCAA
The DNA here is from genome assembly GCF_040609795.1 of Nocardia sp. NPDC004604. Lineage (NCBI taxonomy): Bacteria > Bacillati > Actinomycetota > Actinomycetes > Mycobacteriales > Nocardiaceae > Nocardia > Nocardia sp. NPDC004604. The sequence continues at coordinate 16,230 of NZ_JBEXLC010000012.1, read as the reverse complement.
ACCTACTTGAATCATGAGCGGGTCAAATCCGTTATTGTCGACTCGGTTCGCTATGCCAAGGTATTGGCTGAAGGGCACGTCACAGCCCAAGCGGCGGGGGCGCTGATTGCCAGTCTGGTCGGCAAACTGGAAGCGGCGCGAGTGATCTGGGGGCAGGACGAAGCGATCGACCCCGGGCTGGTCGAGATAGCGCTGAGGTCTTGGCGCTGACGTGTTTGTCCGAATCGTGATCCGTTGTTCGCCACACTAGTTCGCGGAGACGAGGCGGATACACTGCTCGCCAGGCCTCGGGAAAGTGGTTGCACTGACGTCATCAGCGCGATAGCCTCTCAACATGCATGGGGATGAGGGAGTACTCACTACACGGGGGAAAATTTGGCGCTGGAATAGCAAGCGCGCCACGGGAATCGTTGAGTCCTCCACTGGAGACCACATCTGGTTCGGGTTGGACTCATTACGTGGGAGGAATTTCGACGACATCTCGATAGGTGATAACGTCGAGGTCGAGTTTGAATTCGCCCAGCAAGACTCCCATACTATGCGCGCAGTAAGAATAGACTGGTTGTAAATCGCGCCTTTCGTGGGCAGTAGAGATAATGAAATATTCGTTTGTGGTGGCTCTCGCGGCTGCCGCGGCTTTCTGTATTTCGGGTCCTGCTGCTGCGGCACCCAATCCGGCCGATCTGGAATTCACGGCAAGTTCGTCATACCGGGAGTACCAGAACAATGTCGCGAGGTTCACCGGCCAGGTGAACTACAGCGCGAACATGTTTGCATGGTCCTTGAAGCTTCTGCCCGCGACTCAAAGTGTCGTGTACGGCAGCATGAATTGCCGTACAACTATAGATGGGATCGCGGGTTACTCCGACAATCATCAAGATATTCCGCCCGATTACCTCCTCCATTCGAGCATTCAAATTGATCGAGGAAGATGGTACAAGCTACGCAGTCGATGCGATTTCAAGGTGCTGACAGATGCTGGAATGCAGCCAGGGAATGTGGAAACTGCTGTCGACTTCATCGCTAGGTAGCCAACCTTCTGGCATCGCCAGAAAGCCTCTAACGGAGTGGTCAAACCTGGCATAAGAGTGCAGGCACACGCAGCCCTCGCGCCCACGACTGACGACCACACTGCGCTCCGATCCGTAGCTGCCACCGCGTTTGACTCGCGAAGCTTCCTCGTCCAGTTCACATTGCACCGCAGCCGAAGGCGGTTGCGCTTGGCGCGGTCCGAGACTTTTCGCTACTTGCGGTGGCAGTCCTGGAATGTCACACATCGACGTAGCTGACGCATCAGCCACCCGCAAAGGCGAGCGCTCCGGAGAGCACTCGCCTTTGCTGCTCCCGGACACTCGGCGAACGTGTGTGCTTGGTCAATTACTGGGCGATTGGTGCTCTTCTCCCGGATCCTTCGGGTGCGCTCGTCTGATCGGGTTCGGATTGACGGTTGCGCCGTGGCTCGGCAGGCCGTAAAGCGATTTGATGCGAGAGCTCGTTTAGCGGGTTGGAAACCGGGGTTACACAGGCCTGGTAAATCACGGCGGCTGGGCTGATGATCTCTGCTGCCGGGCAGACGATCTCGATCTAGTGTGGTTTAGCGTTGAAGCCCGCGCATGGACAGTTGGTCAGGCTGGTGTCTTCTACTGTGCAGGGGACCGCCCGCTTCATCCACGATCGGGCTGAGATCCTTTTGGACGGGAACGTGCAGATAAGTTAGCCCTGACCAGCCCATTCCTGACGGGCACCACCCTGCACATCGACGGCGGAGGCCGCCTCACCTGATCCATATCCGCGCCAAACCTTCTGGAGCACCGGCAAACCCGTGCAACCGGAAGGTCCGGAGTCGACCTAGTTCGCGGAGGCGAGGTCATTGCGTCTGCGCTGGAGGAAGGTCTTTTCGGCGGTATTGGTGGCGTAGGTGATGGCGGTGTCGTAGGCGTGGATGGCCGCTGTGTTGCGACCGAGTCGGCGTAGGAGGTCGGCGCGGATCGCGTGGTACAGATGGTGATTCGGTAGGTCGATCTCGTCTAGTAGGGCGAGTGCGGCGGCTGGGCCGATGAGCTCGGCGACGGCTACTGCTCGGTTCAGTGCTACCACTGGGCTCGGTGCTACCGCGGTCAATTGGTCGTAGAGGCATAGGATCTGTTGCCAGTCGGTGGATTTCGCGTCGGGGGCGTCCGCGTGAACCGCGTTGATGGCTGCCTGGATCTGGTAGGGGCCGGGTTGGTTGCGGCGCAGGCATTCTCGGACGAGTGCGTGGCCTTCCGCGATGAGGGTGCGATCCCAGCGGTGACGATCTTGTTCCGGCAGTGGCACCAGCGAACCATCGGGTGCGGTGCGGGCGGGGCGGCGTGATTCGGTGAGCAACATCAGTGCGAGCAGTCCGCGCACCTCCGGCTCATCGGGCATGAGCTCGATGAGTAAGCGCCCCAAGCGGATTGCCTCGGTGCACAGGTCGGTTCGCACGAGCCGATCGCCGGAGCTGGCCGTGTGACCCTCGGTGAAAATGAGGTAGGTGACGGCGAGTACTCCGGGTAGCCGAGTGGGCAGGTCCGCATCGCGGGGAACTCGGTAGGGAATTCGCGCGTCACGGATCTTGCCCTTGGCTCGGACGAGTCGCTGGGCCATGGTCGACTCGGAAGTGAGGAAGGCGTGGGCGATTTCGGGGGTGGTCAGCCCGCCGAGCAGCCGCAGGGTGAGCGCGACCTGGGCATTGAGTGATAGTGCGGGGTGGCAGCAGGTGAAGATGAGGCGGAGCCGATCATCCTGCACCGCACCGGAATCGGACGGTTCGTCATCGGCGTGCAGGAGTGCGGTCTGGGCGTGCCGGTCATCGCGAGATGCCTCACGCCGCAAGCGATCGATGGCTCGGTTGCGTGCGGTGGTGATGATCCAACCGGGTGGGCTGGGCGGGACTCCGTCGGTCGGCCAGCGTTGTACGGCGGCGGTGAACGCGTCCTGTACCGCGTCTTCGGCGATGGTGATATCGCCGAAGACGCGGATCAGGCTGGCGACGGCGCGGCCGTAGTGTTCGGTGAACACGGCCTCGATGGTGGCGGAGGTGACCATCTCAGTGATCGGCGACCGGCCGGACCTCGACCGGCAGGGTGAGCACGGCGGCCATTCTCTTGCCCCAGTACAGCGCCTCGTCCAGATCGGCCGCCTGGATGACGGTGAAACCGCCGATGTGCTCCTTACTTTCGACGTAAGGGCCGTCTGTAACAAGGACATCGCCATCCTTGGCCCGGAGCACGGTGGCGGTGCTCGGCGCATGCAGGCCCGCGGCGAAAACCCAGGCGCCGGCGGTACGCATCTCGTCGTTGAGCGCCGCCAGATCGCGCATGATCTCGTCGAGATTGTCCGGCGGCGGCTCTTCGCCGGGCTGATAGATGGTGAGCAGGTACTGCTTCATGGCTCCTCCTCATCCCCGCTGATAGGTGGCGATCACCACGCCGGTGGTGGTCGTGACGCTGTCGATGAGTCGCAGGTCGCCGAGGTCGACCCCATCGAACAGGCGATGCCCGCCGCCGACCACGATCGGGTGGATCAGCAACAGATACTCGTCGACCAGATCGTGACGCATCAATGTTTGCATCAGATTGCCACTGCCGAGCACCACGAGATCCTGCTCCAACGTAGATACCGCGCCCACGACATCGTCGCCGAGCAGGGTGGAGTTCTGCCAGGGCAGCGGCTCGGTCAGGGTCCGGGATGCGACGAACTTCTCGGCCTTGTTCAGTACCTCGGTGAACGGATTGTCGGTTTGATGCGGCCAAAAACCGTAGAAGTCCTCGTACGTCCGCCGCCCGAACAGGAGCCCACCGTGATGGGTCGACATATGTTCGCCCATCGCCCTGGCCTGCACGGAATCGTGATAGCGATGCGCCCAGCCGCCGTAGCGGAACCCGTCCCGGGTGTCTTCGTCGGCCCCGCCGGGGGCCTGCATGACACCGTCCAGGGTGATGTTCTCGACCGCGGTGATCTTGCTCATGGGAAGTCCTTTCGGCTGGCCGGTCCGTTACCGGCTTCACCTCCTACACGAACTGCTCCTCGCCGAATCGACATCATCGACAGAATTTCTTCGAACGAATTATTCCGAGCCCGTGATGGCCTGGACTTCGCGGTAGGTCGGGATGCCCGAAGGAATGGCCCTGCCGTCGCGTACTGCCCGCGCGATATCGACGATCCCGGCCAGCGCCGCCCGATACAGCAGCGATCCCGTGCTGATCCGCCGCACACCCAATGCCGCGAGCTCCGCGATCGACGGTCCGGCCACCGAGTACAGCATGTTGATGGGCAACGGCACCGCCGCGACGATCCGGGTGATCTCCGCCGGATCCGTCACACCGGGCACAAAGATTCCATCGGCACCGGCCTGCAGGTAGGTCTCGGCACGGGCCAGCGTCGAATCCTGTTCCAGCTGTAGCCAATACGTATCGACCCGGGCATTGACGAACAACTCGGGCACACGGGATTTGATCGCGGCGATCAACTCTGCCTGGTGCCCGGCATCGGCCAGCGCCGTATCCGCGCGCCCGTCTTCGAGATTCACCCCGGCAATGCCCAAAGCGGCAAGCTGCGTGACGTATTCGGCGACCGTCTCGGGGTCCTCGCTGAATCCACCCTCGATATCCACGGTAACCGGCAGCGGCAAACGCGCGAGTCTCGTTGCCAGCGCGAGTGTTTCATCGCGTGTGATACCGGTACCGTCGGCGAGCCCGGCCGCCACCGCGACGCCGAGACTAGTGGTGCCGATTGCCGAGAACCCCTCGGCGGCCAGCACCGCAGCCGAGCCGAAGTCCCAGGCATTGGGCAGCACCAGCGGTTCGGCACGGTGGTGCAGGTCGTGGAAAGTCTTCGTCTTGTTCATCAGGACCTCTCGATGATTCCGGCGGCAATGGCGATGGCATGGTCGCGACCGGGGCATATATGCGGCCCTGCGCCGAATCCCAGGCCCGTGAGATCGACTTCGACCAACTCCTCGTCGACAACCCGTCGAGTGCGGCGCACCGGCGGATCCTCGATCATGGTGCGTGCGATGACCTCGTCCGCGGTGCCTTCGAACCGCCGCGCGTTGTCCACCAGCGCCCCCGTCGCCTGACAAGCCTGGATCAGCAGACCGATCCGAGCGGCCGCGCGCTCGTCGGCCACCCCGCCGCAGGCGGCCACCAACTCGGCGACGGCCCGGTCCGCCTCGGCGCTGTCGGGTTCATGGGGCTGGTAGTGCGCGGCGGCAATCGCGACTGCCGATACCGAGATGTCCGGAATCCCAAGGGCTTCCGCCAGCACTCGGACATGGGGAAGGTCGCCCTCGACCGTGCGGACCCGTTCGCGCAGCACCTCGGGCGACAATCGAGCCAATTCCGCGACGACCAGCGCGCGCCGTCGATCATGGTCGACCCCATCGCAGAATCGGGCGACATGGGCACGCAGCCAGCCGATGCCGACAGCTTGCGCGCTCCGCGGTACCGCGGGCATCGGTGCGCCGGTCAAAACCTCCCGCACCCGATCGGGCTCGGTGATCAGATTCATGCCGCGACGGTATCCCCCTGACGTTTCGGTGGCCGCCGAAATGATCCGGCGCGATCATGGTGTGGTGCAGACCCGAGGAACCGAACTGGCGGGACTGGCCACCCTGCTGGCCGATCGCACCCGCGCCGATATGTGCCTGGCCCTGGTCGACGGCCGCGCCTGGACGGCCGGGGAACTGGCGCGATATGCCGGAGTCGCGCCGTCCACCGCGACCGAGCATCTGAACCGGCTGCTCGACGGGGGTCTGCTCGTCGAACGCCGTCAAGGCAGGCACCGGTACGTGCAGTTGGCGAGCCCGCAGGTGGCCGAGCTGTTGGAGACGATGGTCACCCACCTGGAGCCGTCACACCCCGAGCCGACGACGCTGCGCGCGTCCACCGCCGCCGCGGCTCTGGCCCGTGGCCGAACCTGCTACGACCACCTCGCGGGCCGACTCGGCGTCGCCATTGCCGACGCGATGATCGAACGCGACCTGCTCGACGACGAAGGCGGCTTCGCCCTCACCGAGGCCGGGGCGGCATGGCTCACCGGACCGATGGGCGTCGAAGCGACGACACTGCACGCGACGCGCCGTCCGGTCGCGCGCCCCTGTCTCGACTGGACGGAACGCCGCACCCACCTCGGCGGCGCCGCCGGAGCCCAGCTGTGCCGCCGGTTGCAGGCACTGGATTGGGTGCGGCGCGTTGGATCCGGCCGTGCCGTGCGCCTCACACCGAAGGGTGAAACCGGCCTGTTCGAGGCGCTCGGCATCGATCCCGCGTCAGTTGCTTGACGGAATGCTTCGTCCCGCACGGACCTCCTCGGCTCGGGAGCGCGTCCAACCCGTGCGCTATGTCGCGACCGGCCAGCCTATGGTGGCCCAGATCGTGACGAGCACCGGTCCCCGATGGGATAGGGAGCTGGCCCAGACTCTGATCGCCACCACGCGAGTGTCTGCCCGGCTGCACGTCGGAGCGCCTGCCCTTCCCCGGCGCGGTCGCCCATGATCTCGCGCCGCATGGTGCTGAGCTCTCTGCTCACCGTCCGCCCGGTTGGAGTGTGTGCCGAATCTCATCAATGCGATTGAACCGGCTTCATCCCGGGTATCACGGCACGGGCAGGAACCGAACGACCTGGTGACCAGGGTCCGGCCGGGCGATGCGGTACCCGGTTCATGAATGGGCTTGCATAATCGTGCATAATCATCACATGGTTGATTCGTCGGGCAACCCGGTCTTGCGGGTTGCGGTGGCCGGTGCGAGTGGATACGCCGGTGGTGAGGTGCTGCGTCTGTTGCTGGGCCATCCGGCCTACCGCGACGGGCGCCTCGTCATCGGGGCGCTGACCGCCGGATCGAATGCGGGCAGCACGCTGGGGGAGCTCCAGCCGCATCTGCTGCCGCTCGCCGATCGCGTGCTCGCGCCGACCACGGTCGACGAGCTGGCCGGTCACGACATCGTCTTCCTCGGCCTGCCCCATGGGCAGTCCGCCGCCATCGCGCAGCAGCTACCGGCGTCCACGGTGATCATCGACTGCGGTGCCGACTTCCGGCTGACCGATGCGTCCGCATGGGAGAAGTACTACGGCAGTCCCTACGCGGGCAGCTGGCCGTACGGGCTGCCGGAACTGCCCGGCGGACGCGACCGGCTCCGTGGCGCGACCCGGATCGCCGTGCCCGGTTGCTATCCCACGGTCGCCAGCCTCGCGCTGGCACCGGCGATCGCGGCCGGAATCGTCGAGCCGACGGTGAATGTGGTTGCGGTGAGCGGTACTTCGGGCGCGGGCCGCAAACTCGACGTCGGCCTGCTCGGCTCGGAGGTCATGGGTTCGGCACGGGCATACGGCATTGCGGGCGCGCATCGGCACACCCCGGAGATCGCGCAGAATCTGAAGGCCGCGGGTGGCATCGACGTCGCCGTATCGTTCACCCCGGTGCTGGCGCCGATGCCGCGGGGCATTCTCGCGACGTGCACCGCCCCGACCAAGGTCGATGCCGAGCAGGCACGGGCGGTTTATGAAAAGGCCTACGCCGAAGAACCATTCGTGCATCTGCTGCCGGAAGGCACACTGCCGCAGACAGGTTCGGTGGTCGGCTCCAACGCCGTCACCCTGCAGGTCGCGGTGGATGCCGATGCCGGGCAGCTGGTGGTGATCGGTGCGATCGACAACCTCACCAAGGGCACCGCGGGCGCCGCGGTCCAATCCATGAATCTGGCGGTCGGATTCGACGAGACCGCAGGACTTTCCACCGTAGGAGTGGCACCGTGACGACGTTCCAAACCGAGACCGGCAAGCTGGTCCGGACCCAGGGCGTAACCGCGCCGCTCGGCTTCCGGGCGGCGGGCATCGCCGCGGGCATCAAGGCCAGCGGAAAACCCGATCTGGCATTGGTATTCAACGAGGGTCCGGAATATGCGGCCGCTGGCGTGTTCACCCGCAACCAGGTGAAGGCCGCACCGGTGCTGTGGTCGCAGCAGGTGCTCAGCGGCGGCCGGTTGCGCGCGGTGATCCTGAATTCCGGTGGGGCCAATGCCTGTACCGGTCCGGGCGGCTTCCAGGACACCCACCAGACCGCCGAGGAACTGGCCACGGCGCTGAGCAATTGGGGTACCGAGACCGGCGCGGGCGAAATCGCGGTCTGCTCAACCGGTTTGATCGGCGACCGACTGCCGATGGACAAGGTGATTCCGGCCGTCACCGAAATCGTGCACGAGATGGGCGGCGGCATGTCCGGCGGGCTCGATGCGGCACACGCCATCATGACCACCGATACCGTGCCCAAGGAAGCGGCGTTCCACCACCGCGACAAATGGAATGTCGGCGGTATGGCCAAGGGCGCTGGCATGCTCGCGCCCTCGCTGGCGACCATGCTCGTGGTGCTCACCACCGATGCCGCCGCAAGCGCCGAACAGTTGGATCGCGCGCTGCGCAACGCGACTCGGCTCACCTTCGACCGGCTCGACGTCGACGGCTCCTGCTCCACCAATGACACCGTGCTGCTGCTCGCCAACGGCGCCAGCGAGGTCGCACCGGCGCAGGAGGAACTGGACGCGGCGGTACTCGCGGTGTGCGACGATCTGGCCGCACAGCTGATGGCCGATGCGGAGGGCGTGACCAAGCGGGTGCTGATCACCGTCGCCGGTGCGGCCTCCGAGGACGAGGCCCTGATCGCGGCGCGCGCCGTCGCCCGCGACAGTCTGGTCAAGACCGCGCTCTTCGGCTCCGACCCCAACTGGGGTCGGGTGCTCGCCGCCGTCGGTATCGCCCCGGTCACCCTGGATCCGAACCGGATCTCGGTGTCGTTCAATGGAAATCCGGTCTGCGTCGACAGCGTCGGCGCGCCCGGTGCGCGCGAGGTCGATCTGTCCGGCGCCGATATCGAGGTGCGGATCGAACTGAATGTCGGTGCCGGCACCGCCACCGTGCGGACCACCGACCTGTCGCACGGCTATGTCGAAGAGAATTCGGCCTATAGCTCATGAGCGAGCGCAGCGAGCGAACAATCAACACAGCCGGCTTCGCTGGCATGGCGGAGCTGAGCGCCAGCGAGGCGAAGCCATGACCAGCGATGCGGTGCAGGACCTTTCGGCATTGGACAAGGCGCACGTCCTCGCCGATGCGCTGCCGTGGCTGCAGAAGTTCCGCGACAAGATCGTGGTCGTCAAATACGGCGGCAATGCGATGGTCGACGCGGACCTCAAACAGGCCTTCGCCGCCGATATGGCATTCCTGCGCACCGTCGGGGTGCATCCGGTGGTGGTGCACGGCGGCGGACCGCAGATCAGCGCGATGCTGAAAAAGCTGGGTCTGCAAGGCGAATTCCGCGGCGGCTTCCGCGTCACCACACCCGAGGTGATGGATGTGGTGCGGATGGTGCTGTTCGGTCAGGTCGGCCGGGAGCTGGTCGGGCTGATCAATGCGCACGGTCCGTACGCGGTCGGCATCTCCGGTGAGGACGCGCGGCTGTTCACCGCGACCCGGCGCACCGTCGATGTCGACGGCGAGGCGACCGATATCGGTCTGGTCGGCGATGTCACCGAGGTGAATGCCGATGCGGTGCTCGACCTCATCGGCGCGGGCCGCATTCCGGTGGTCTCGACCATCGCACCGGACGCCGATGGTGTGGTGCACAACATCAATGCGGATACCGCCGCCGCCGCACTCGCCGAGGCGATCGGCGCGGAGAAGCTGGTGATATTGACCGACGTCGAGGGCCTGTACACGAACTGGCCGGACCGATCGTCGCTTACCTCGTGCATCGATACGGCCGAATTGGCCGGGTTGCTCCCGCGCCTGGATGCGGGCATGGTGCCCAAGATGGAGGCCTGCCTGCGCGCCGTGCAGGGTGGGGTGCCGACCGCGCATGTCATCGACGGTCGGGTCTCGCATTCGGTGCTGTTGGAACTGTTCACCGGAGAAGGAATCGGAACGATGGTGACGCCCGCCCCGCTCCCCATGAGCGCGGCGGACACACTGAACGGAACGAAATGATGAGCGACACAGCAGAATTGCAAGAGCGGTGGTCTGCCGCGCTGATGAAGAACTATTCGACGCCAAAGGTCGCGCTGGTGCGCGGTGCGGGCGCGGTGGTCTATGACGCGGACGGCAAGCGCTACGTCGATTTCCTCGGTGGTATCGCGGTCAATAGCCTCGGCCATGCCCATCCGGCGATTCTGGAAGCGGTCACCCAGCAGCTCGGCACGCTCGGGCACACCTCGAATATCTACGCCAACGCACCGGTCATCGAACTGGCCGAGCGGCTGCTCGCGCACTTCGGCGACGGCGAATTCGGCGACGGCCACGGCCGCGCGTTCTTCTGCAATTCCGGCACCGAGGCCATTGAGGCGGCCTTCAAGATGGCGCGGCTGACCGGGCGGCGCAAGATCATCGCGACCGATGAGGCCTTCCATGGCCGGACCATGGGCGCGCTCGCACTCACCGGGCAGCCCGCCAAGCGCACGCCGTTCGAGCCGATGCCGCCCGGTGTCGTGCACGTGCCCTACGGTGATGCCGAGGCCCTCGCGGCGGTCGTGGACGAGGACACCGCGGCGGTATTCCTCGAGCCGATCATGGGAGAGAGCGGCGTTGTCGTGCCGCCCATCGACTATCTGGTGAAGGCCCGCGAGATCACCGCGCGCCACGGCGCGCTGCTGGTGCTCGACGAGGTGCAGACCGGTATCGGGCGGTGCGGAAAGTTCTACGCGCACCAGGCATTCGGCATCGTGCCGGATGTGATCACCCTCGCCAAGGGACTCGGTGGCGGGCTGCCGATCGGTGCGGTGCTGGCCACCGGACCGGCCGCCGACCTACTGACCCCGGGTCTGCACGGCACCACCTTCGGCGGCAATGCCGTCTGTGCCGCAGCGGCTTTGGCTGTCTTGCGGACCATCGATGAGACCGATCTGCTCGCGCACGTCGAATCGGTCGGCAAGCGGCTCAGCGATGGCATCGAAATGCTCGAGCATCCGCTGATCGATCATGTGCGCGGCGCCGGTCTGCTGCTCGGCATCGTACTGAACGACGATGTCTCGGCCGAGGTGGAGAATCGGGCTCGCGAGGCGGGCTATCTGGTGAATGCGCCCAAGCCCAATATCATTCGGCTCGCGCCGCCATTGGTGCTCACCGAGACGCAGTCCGACAATTTCGTCGCCGATCTGCCCGATATCCTCGACGGGGCGATCGCCGATGCCAAGGGGGACAAATGAATACAGCATCGCGGAGCGATTCCATGAGGGGTGGCGGTCAGGAGACGGCTATTCGCCACTTCCTGCGCGACGATGATGTGACGCCCACCGAACAGGCCGAAATCCTCGCACTCGCAGCGGAACTGAAGAAGGATCCGTTCGCCCACCAACCACTGGCAGGGCCGCGCGGAGTCGGCGTGATCTTCGAGAAGAACTCCACCCGCACGCGCTTTTCCTTCGAAATGGGCATTGCTCAGCTGGGCGGGCATGCGGTGGTGGTCGACGGCCGCGACACCCAGCTCGGCCGTGAAGAGACCCTCGGCGATACCGGCAAGGTGCTCTCGCGCTACGTCGACGCGATCGTGTGGCGGACCTTCGAACAGGTGCGCCTGGACGAAATGGCCTTCACCGCAACGGTTCCGGTCGTGAACGCGCTGTCCAATGAATTCCACCCCTGCCAGGTGCTCGCCGATCTGCAGACCCTCGTCGAGCGCAAGGGCAGCCTGACCGGCCGCAACCTCGCCTATTTCGGTGACGGCGCGAACAATATGTCGCATTCGCTGCTGCTCGGCGGCGTGACCGCGGGGTTGAATGTAACCATCGCCGCCCCAGCAGGTTTCGAGCCGCTGCCGTGGATTCTGGAGGCCGCGCGCAAGCGTGCCGCCGAGACCGGCGCCACCATCACGCTCACCGGCGATCCGGTCGCAGCTGCGGACGGTGCGGACGCCCTCGTTACCGACACCTGGACGTCCATGGGCCAGGAAAACGACGGCCTCGACCGCGTCGGCCCCTTCCGTCCCTTCCAGCTCAATGCCGACCTGCTGACCAGGGCCCAGCCGGATGTCGTTGTGCTGCACTGCCTTCCGGCGCACCGCGGCGAGGAGATCACCGACGACGTGATCGACGGACCGCACAGTGTGGTGTGGGACGAGGCGGAGAATCGGCTGCACGCGCAGAAGGCGCTGCTGGTGTGGTTGCTGGCCAAGCGAGGTGAGGCGCAGTGAGCGCACGCGCGAGACGCAGCGGCGAGGCGTGGTCATGACCGTCCAACCCGACGCCGGTAAGTCCGCTCCCGCCATCGCCCGCACCCGCGCCGGTCGGCAGTCCCGAATCATCGAACTGCTGACCGCGCACGCGGTCCGCAGCCAAACCGAACTGGCCGCCCTGCTCGCGGCCGAAGGCATCGAAACCACCCAGGCCACCCTCTCCCGTGACCTCGATGAACTCGGCGCCGTGAAATTGCGCGCCGCCGACGGCGGTGCGGGCGTCTACGTGGTTCCCGAAGACGGCAGTCCCGTCCGCGGCGTCACCGGCGGCACCGACCGCCTCTCCAAACTGCTCGGCGATCTCTTGGTGTCCACCGATGCCAGCGGAAACATCGCAGTGCTGCGCACTCCGCCCGGTGCCGCCCACTACCTGGCCAGTGCCCTGGACCGAGCGGCCTTGCCGTTCATCGTCGGCACCATCGCAGGCGACGACACCATCGCCGTCATTGCCCGCGAACCGCTCACCGGCGCCGAACTAGCCGCCAAAATCGAGGCACTTGCCTGAGTAGTCTCTTGATCGGCCGTTCTGCTCGCTTGCCGTCGTCATGACCACCCCGAGGGTATCGTGATGTACACCCCTCGGTCCGCTGGGGCGAGTCCGGAAAACCCTGCGGGCCAGCGTCATTCGGATCTGCTGAGCTCGCACATCCACATCGAGAACAGGATCTCGGAGCTATCCTCGAGCTGTCCACCACCGCGATTCGTAGCATTGTCAGTATCGGGGCAGCCCGCCCACCAGCACTCCATGACGTGGTAAAGGTGCTGCGAATCCTTGATCTGCCAGTGTTCGTCGGCCTACGACCACGCGGCGAGCTTGGTCGAATCGTTCTGGCGCGGATGCTCGATGAGCTGGAGATGGCGGCCGACGGTGAGAAATACCGGCCACCGCCGCCTGAGAAACTCTGGACTAACGCCGTACCGGCTACGACAGGTCGAGATGGCGATTCATCGACATCGCAGCATCGGCCAGCTCCGGCAGTTCGATCACGCTGACGCCGTTCTCCTTCAACTTCTCGACACCGATGCAATCCTCCACGAATGTCGACGGTTCACGCCAGGCGATCACGACTACTGGAATTCCGGCCTGCAGAATGCGATCGGTGCACGGCACCCGGTTTTTGGTGGCCCGCTCCGAGCATGGCTCCAGCGTGCTGTAGATCGCTGCGCGCTTCAGCCGCGCATCGTCTGCGTCGAGTTTGTCGAGCGCGGACTCTTCGGCGTGCACCTTCTCGTCAGTCTCGCGGGAATAGCCGGTCGAGATCTCCTCGCCGTCGGCAACGATCACGGCGCCGACCGAGAAGGCACCTTCTACGACCGGGCACAGCTTGGCGAGCTCGATAGCCCGGTTCATCCAGTAAGTGTGGTCGAACTCGGTCACCGGTCTGTCTCCTTTGATGGTTGGTAGCGCAACAGGGCGACGTCGCCGATTTGAGTGACGTCGAGCAGATGCATCCTGCGCGTGGACCCGCCGGGGAAGGTCGCTGGGTTCGTGAACCGCGGTGCCTGCGGGTCGCCGACGAGTGTAGGCCCGATCGCGATCTGTAGTTATCTCGTTGCGCTACTTCAATGTCGCGGGCGCGCACGACTGCGGCGACGGCACAATGATCGGCGAACGTCACGACCCCGAAACCCACCTGATCCCGCTTGCCCTGGGTGCCGCGATCGGCCGGGCCGACAAATTCTCGCTGTTCGGCGACGACTACCCCACCCCCGACGGCACCTGCGTGCGTGACTACATCCACATCACCGACCTTGCCCGCGCACACCTGCTCGCCCTCGACGCCATCCACCCCGGCGAGCACAAGATCTACAACCTCGGCAACGGCATCGGCTTCTCGAATCTCCAAGTAATCAAAGCGATTCGCGAGGTCACCGGAACACCATTCGAAATCGAGAACGCACCACGGCGACCAGGTGACCCCGCAACCCTCTACGCCTCATCCGAGCTGGCGCAACGCGAACTCGGATGGACGCCGGAGAAGCCCGACATCGTCGAAATCGTGCGCGACGCATGGCGATTCCATCAACAACGGAGCTGAGCACGCCAGCACACCAACAGTAGGGTGCATTGGCGATGCCGTCGAAGGATGGAGATGACGATGGAGGCCAGCGTATCCCGCAGGTGCTGAGGTTTGTCTGCCGATTTGTACGTCGGGTCGAGTGGAGTAGCCGAGTTGCCGTTCATCGTGTTGGACCTTCGCTGGCCGGGCGCACGCCTCGGATTCGATTGCTACAAGACCTGACCGAGGGACCGCGCTCAATCGAGTCTCCGGGCTAGCGAGCGCTCGAGACGAGTGGGTATGCGAGCCGCCGATGAAGACGGCCCGGCAGGAAGACGTCCGGCTCAGCCGAAGGGATATTGGCCGCCACCGCCCGGCGAGCTGTGGCCGGGGGTGCCTACGTTGATGATGTCCTGGATCAAGTCGACGAGGGCGCGGCCGACGTCGAGGACGGCGTTGCCGAGAGTGCTGAAATCGCCTGCGATGAGGTGCAGCATGTCGTACATCCTTCTGCCCGCCCAGATGGTGTTGTTCTAAGGGTAGGGCACGGCGCAAGCGGGACCCGGGTGTGAATGGGCTTGCATCGTCATGCATAATCATTTGTACGACGGTGTGGGCCGCCTGACGTGCGATGGGCGCGTTCGGCGTGCGCCGCGCCCACCGCCCGCCGCTACGGGCACGACCTGCAGACAAGCACGAAACCGAGGAGCACATAGACATGTCCGAGCGCGTCGTACTCGCCTACTCCGGTGGGCTCGATACCTCCGTTGCGATCAGCTGGATCGGCAAGGAGACCGGCGCCGAGGTCGTGGCGGTCGCCATCGATCTGGGCCAGGGCGGCGAGGATATGAACGTGGTGCGCCAGCGCGCGCTGGACTGCGGTGCGGTCGAGGCGATCGTGGTCGATGCGCGCGACGAGTTCGCCAACGAGTACTGCCTGCCGACCATCCAGGCCAACGCGATGTACATGGGCCAGTACCCGCTGGTGTCGGCGATCAGCCGCCCGCTCATCGTCAAGCATCTGGTGGAGGCCGCCAAGTTCCACGGCGCGAGCACGGTCGCGCACGGATGCACCGGTAAGGGCAACGACCAGGTGCGTTTCGAGGTCGGCATCGGCGCGCTCGCCCCCGATCTGAATGTGATCGCGCCGGTCCGCGACTATGCCTGGACCCGGGAGAAGGCCATCGCCTTCGCCGAGGAGAACCAGCTCCCGATCAATGTCACCAAGAAGTCGCCGTTCTCGATCGACCAGAACGTGTGGGGTCGCGCGGTGGAGACCGGCTTCCTGGAGGACCTCTGGAACGCGCCGACCAAGGACGTCTACGACTACACCTCGGACCCGACGGTCAACTTCGAAGCGCCGGACGAACTCATAGTCACTTTCGACAAGGGTGTGCCGGTCGCCATCGACGGCCGCCCGGTCAGCGTGCTCGAGGCGATTGTCGAACTGAACCACCGCGCCGGACGTCAGGGTGTCGGCCGCCTCGATATGGTCGAGGACCGCCTCGTCGGCATCAAGAGCCGCGAGATCTACGAGGCCCCGGGTGCCATCGCGCTGATCACCGCGCACCAGGCACTCGAGAATGTCACCATCGAGCGCGAGCTGGGCCGCTACAAGCGCCAGGTCGAGCAGCGCTGGGGCGAGCTGGCCTACGACGGCCTCTGGTTCTCTCCGCTCAAGCGCGCGTTGGACGCGTTCGTCGCCGAAACCCAGGAGCACGTCACCGGCGAGATCCGGATGGTGCTGCACGGCGGTTCGGTCGTGGTCAACGGCCGCCGCTCCGAGCAGTCGCTCTACGACTTCAACCTGGCCACCTACGACGAGGGCGACACCTTCGACCAGTCGCTGGCGAAGGGCTTCGTGCAGATCCACGGCCTGTCCTCGAAGGTCGCGCTGCCGGACTGTCGCGGCAGATAGCGCAGCAGCGCGATATCACCGATCTGCGTGACATCGGCCAAATGCATTCTGCGAGCCGGGTAGGCGGCCGG